>NZ_JAANNX010000151.1:0-2929 GCF_013363615.1 Streptomyces sp. CAI-85
TCAGGCGTCCTTCTTCACCGGCTCCAGAATCGCCACGCACTCCACATGATGCGTCATAGGAAACAGATCGAACGCCCGCAAAGTCCGCACCCGATACCCCCCGTCCCGGAAGTACCCCAGATCCCGTGCCAGCGCCGCCGGGTCGCAGGCGACGTAGGCGATGCGGCGGGCGCCGAGGGAGGTCAGGTGGTCGACCGTCTTGCGGCCGGCGCCCGCGCGGGGCGGGTCGAGGACGATCAGGTCGACCTCTGTGATGCCCGTGCGCGGGAGGACGGTCTCGACCTTGCCCTGTTCGATGCGGACGCGGTCGAAGGCGGCGAGGTTGTGGCGCGCGTCCTCGACGGCGCGCTTGCCCGACTCGATGCCGAGCACCGCGCCCTTGTCGCCGAGGCGGTCCGCGAGGGCGCCCGCGAAGAGGCCCACGCCGCAGTACAGGTCGAGCGCCATCTCGCCCTTGCGGGGCAGGAGGCCCTGCATGACGGCCTTGACCAGGGTGTCGGCCGCCTGCGGGTGGACCTGCCAGAAGCCGCCGCTGCCCACCCGGTAGGTCCGGCCGTCGGCCCGCTCGCGCACGAACGCCCGGCCGTGCACCCGGTGGACGCCGCCGTCCTTCTCCTCGACGCGCATCACGGAGACGGGGCGGTCCAACTCGACGAGGGGGAGGCGGGCGCCGGGGCGGGGTTCGAGGATCACCATGCGGTCCTGGGACCCCGTGGCGGCGATCGCGTCGACCGAGGCCATGCCGGACCAGTCACGCTTCTCGATGCCGAGTTCGCTGACCCCCGGCGCCGCGATCATGCAGTGGTCGATCGGCTCGACCTCGTGCGAGCGGTGCTTGCGCAGTCCGGCGTTGCCGTCCGCGTCCACCGCGTACTGCACGCGCGTCCGCCACTGCGGCACCTGCCCCGCCGGGAGCTTGTCGCCCTCGGCCGGCATCACGGTGCCGTCCCAGCCGGCCTCCTCGGGGGTGAGCCCCGCGAGCCGCTGGAGCTGCTCGGCGATCACCTCGCCCTTGAGCCGACGCTGGGCGCCCGGCTTGGCGTGCTGCCAGTCGCAGCCGCCGCAGCGGCCGGGGCCGGCGAAGGGACAGGGGGCCTCGACCCGGTCCTTGGACGCGTCGAGGATCTGTACGGCGTCGGCGCGCAGGAACCGCGCGCCCTCCTCGCCGTCGGTCACCCGGGCCACGACCCGCTCGCCCGGAAGCGTGTGCCGTACGAACAGCACCTGGCCCGAGTCGGTGCGGGCGATGCAGTGCCCGCCGTGGGCGACGGGGCCGATCTCGACCTCGTACTCGGTCCCCACCAGCGATTTCTTCGGTTCTGCCTGCATGGCGGGGTGACTCCAGTGACGAGAAAGGGAAACGGCCGGACAACAGCCCACCAGTCTACGTGGGTGCCGCCCGGCCGTTGACCAGAAAGCCGTGCGCCTCAAGCCCTGAGCCTCAAGCCTCAAGCCCTGAGCGTCATGCCCTGAGCCTCAAGAGCCCTGAGCGTCAGCGCTTCGTGCCCGACGGCCCGCCCGAAGGCTTGTTCGATGCGTCAGGAGAGCCCCCGGACCCCGAACCCGAACCCGACCCCGTCTCCGCAGGCCCCCTCCGCACCGACCCCGGCGCGTTCCACTCCGACCGCTTGCGGGCGCGGTTGCGGGCCGCCTCGGAGGATTCGAGCTGGTAGGGGACGGACGTGACCATGACGCCCGGGGTGAACAGCAGCCGGCCCTTGAGCCGCAGCGCGCTCTGGTTGTGCAGCAGATGCTCGTACCAGTGACCGACCACGTACTCGGGGATGATCACCGACACCGCGTCGCGCGGCGACTCCTTGCGCAGGCTCTTGACGTACTCGATGATCGGCCGCGTGATCTCCCGGTACGGGGAGTCGAGGACCTTCAGCGGTACGGAGATCCCGCGCCGCTCCCACTCCGCGCGCAGCGCCTTCGTCTCGGCCGGGTCGACGTTGACGGTGAGCGCCTCCAGGGTGTCGGAGCGCATCAGCTTGGCGTAGGCGAGGGCGCGCAGCGTGGGCCGGTGGATCTTGGAGATCAGGACGACCGAGTGCACACGGGACGGCCGTACGCTGTCGTCGCTCGGGCCCTCGGGGGCCGCGATCTCGTCGGCGACCCGGTCGTAGTGCTTACGGATGGCGGTCATCGTCGCGTAGAAGATGACCATGCCGAGCAGGGCGACCCAGGCGCCGTGGGTGAACTTGGTGAGCAGGACGACGACCAGGACGAGCCCGGTGAAGAAGGCGCCGAAGGTGTTGATCGCGCGGGAGCGGACCATGTGGCGGCGCTTGGCCTGGTCGGTCTCGGTGGCCAGGTGGCGGTTCCAGTGCCGGACCATGCCGATCTGGCTGAGCGTGAACGACACGAACACGCCGACGATGTAGAGCTGGATCAGCCGCGTGGAGTCGGCGCCGTAGATCACGATCAGCAGGGTGGCCGCGCCGGCGAGGAGCACGATGCCGTTGGAGAAGGCGAGCCGGTCGCCGCGGGTGTGGAGCTGGCGGGGCAGGTAGCGGTCCTGGGCGAGGATCGAGCCGAGCACCGGGAAGCCGTTGTAGGCGGTGTTGGCCGCCAGGAACAGCACCAGGGCGGTGGCGCCCGCGAGGATCAGGAACAGGAAGCTGCCCTTGCCGAAGACGGCCTCGGCGACCTGGGTGATCACCGGGTTCTGGACGTAGTCCGCGCCGACGGCGACGCCGTTGTGCACGAGGTCGACGGCCGGGTTCTCGGCCATCCGGACGTCGGTGACCAGGGCCAGCACGATGATCCCGCAGAACATGGTGACGGCCAGCAGGCCCATCAGCGCCAGGGTGGTGGCGGCGTTCCGCGACTTGGGCTTGCGGAAGGCCGGAACGCCGTTGGAGATCGCCTCGACGCCGGTGAGCGCGGCGCAGCCGGAGGAGAAGGCGCGCAGCAGCAGGAAGACGAG
>NZ_JAANNX010000152.1:0-2846 GCF_013363615.1 Streptomyces sp. CAI-85
GCCACTGGGAGACGCCCGCGTGCCGGAGGTCGTACGGCCGGAAGGCCAGGACCGACATCACCTGATGCGGCATGAGCGCCAGTTCCCGAGCCTGCTTCCACGCCCGAGAGTACGAGGACGCAGCGATCACGTTGCCCCGCTCGCTGGAGAACAGCCGGCCGTCCTCCGCCGTCCCGAACTCCTTGAGGTGGTCGCGAAGCAGCCTCACGAGCGGGGGCGGAATTGGCACGGTGCGTACCTCTCCTTCGGCTCGCTGCTTCAGACCACGTCGGTCGTGAGCCTCGCCGGAGTCGGTCCACGCCTTCCCAGCCGTGGGACGGGTCTCCACCAGCTCGATGCGACCCCAGCCCTGTGCCGGAAGCGTGCAGTCGGAGCGACGGAGGCCGAGCGCCTCGCCCGGCCGCATGGCCGCGTAGTACAGGCATCCGAAGAAGGCCCGCAGGCGCCGACCGCTGGCCCGCTCATAGCCGCCCACGTAGGTGAGCGCGGTGAGCAGCTCCCGGGCCTGCCGCGGGTTGACCACCACCCGGCGGTCGACTTCCTGCACCGCCCGCTTGCCTCTCTTACGCCGGACACGGCTCAGCGGGTTGGAGGTGAGGTGCTCCAGCTCCACCGCGTATTCGAGTGCGTTGAAGACGACAGCTCGCCGACGCCGGTAGGTCTGGGTGGCCGCGGGCTTGCCGTCCAGCCTCCGGCTCAGCCCGTCAATCAGCTCATGCACACGGGTGATCTCTTGCAGCTCCCCCACCGGAAGCGAAGCCCGCTCGATCCACCGCACGGCAGAGGTGATCTCCTCTGGCCGCTCCCGCTTCCTGCGCGGCACGGGCAGGAGGTACGAGCGCAACGCCCGCCGCAACACCTCCGGGGCGGGCCGCCCCCGCCCCGGCTTGACCAGGACGGGAACGACCGTCGCCAAGGCATCCGTGATGCTGTCCCGCTGCTTGGCCGACGCCTCCGCCCAGCGGGCATCGACGTACTTGAGCGCCAGGTCGAGGAAGGACAGCGCCGCCTTGCCGCCACGCAGGGAGTCAGGTAGTCCGGTCACCGTGTCGAACGGCTCACCCTTGTCGAGCGCCCGCACGAGCTTCGCGCGGAAGCGGTCAGCCAGCGCCTTGGTCTTGTGCGATTCGCTGAAGGGCTGTCCGTCGACCACCCAACGCACGAGGTAGGTCGGCTTCTTGGTGGTCTTGTTGACCGACAGCTTCCACACGGAAGCCTTGTAGGACTTCATGACGCCGCCCCCTCCGCCCGCTCCTCCAACCAGTCGTTGAGCACGTCACGCCGGACCCGAAGCTCACCGTTCGGCAACCGGATGCAGGCCGGCGCGAGGCGCAGTTCCCGCCAGCGGTAGAAGGTGCGTCGGGAAATGCCGCCCAGTTCGTCGAGCACCTGGCGCACGGTGAGCAGCTCGGCCGCATTCGTACGGGTGTCACGCGCCATGGGAAGCACCGCCCTCCCGCACCGAGGCCGCCAGGAGCGCGGCTTCCGGTGAGTAGCCGCGCCCCGCGTAGCGCCACCGGCCGACCGTGACCGTCGGATGGCCGGCCAGGCCGAAGGAGGCTCGTTGCTGCTCCGCCCGGTGGTCGGTGCGGGCCTGCCTGAGGGCGGTCAGCGTGGTCGAGTAGCGCCGGGACTTGGTGGAGAAGTGGCCGCCGTACCCGAGCATGTGCGCCCAGTGGCGCAGGCCGAGCGGAGCGAACTCCGGTAAGCCCCCGAGCCACCAACACGTGGCGATCATGCGGAGCACATGTGCCCGTACCGGCAGCATGACCATGTCCCGCGCTTGATGGATCCGG
The DNA here is from genome assembly GCF_013363615.1 of Streptomyces sp. CAI-85. Classification (NCBI taxonomy): domain Bacteria; kingdom Bacillati; phylum Actinomycetota; class Actinomycetes; order Kitasatosporales; family Streptomycetaceae; genus Streptomyces; species Streptomyces sp. CAI-85. The sequence goes on from NZ_JAANNX010000152.1 coordinate 1,797, forward strand.
CCGTCCACCGCGCCAGCGGACTCCGCTCCTTTGGTGGCGTACTTGGCGATGTAGCCCGCCACGGTGGCCGGAGATGTAGGCCGCTCCCCCGCATCCTGCCGATACGAGATGACCGGACGTACGTCGACCTGGGCGCCGAAGCGCAGCGCCCGCGGACCGATGACGCCTGCGCCGGGGGCGTTCAGCCCCACCCGTCCGACCACCGCTCGGACGGAGTCGACCAGGAGCGGGACGGTCGCCCAGTAGGGCGGATGCGAGTCGGGGCCGTCCGGGCCGTCGAGACGGATCACGGCATGGAAGTGGACCAGGCCCCGCCGCTGGTACTCGGCAACTTTCGCGTACGACAGTCGGGCGACGTCCCCGAACTCGGTACGGGGCAGACCGGCCCGCCGTGCTACCTCCCGCCGAAGCTCCAGCCCGAACCGATGCCAGAGCCGACCGGCGAACGCGTGCCAGAGGACGGCCCCCGCGTAGTCGTAGCAGCGCGGGCAGAGCGGTTCGCCGAGACGAGGATCGTCCGCCAAGTGCCGGTCACGGCATCCGACCGGAGTCCCGTGCGGGCAGTGGTCGCCTGCCCGACGAGGCCGGCAGGGCGGCACCCGTCCGTCACGCTCGCGGCGCGTGTGCACCGGCCCGAACCCGGGAGCGGTGAGCGTGGCGAACACCCGCGGGTGACCGCTCACCGCCTCCGGGACGTTCTTGCCTCCGACGAGACCGGCCCGGACGAGTTGGTACGTGTCCGCCCTGTACAAGGCCGAGCAGGCCGGGCAGACCGTCGCGCGCCGGTTGCCGCACGCGGTGAGCAGGCGACCGCCGTAGACATCCGAGCTGTAGGAGAGCAGGGCGGCGCCGGTCGTCGTGTCGTACACGTTGGCCGCGCCAACCAGGTGGATCGGGTTGGTGCAGCCGCCGAGGCCAACGATGTTCCGGCGCCAGGCCGCGAACTCCGGCTCCGACGCTCTGTCGACGAGAGCGGCGACGCTCTGCGGAATGGTGGTGGTCATCGGCGACCACCCCCGTCGCCGAACGCCTGCCCCATCACGGCCGAGA
>NZ_JAANNX010000063.1:0-28513 GCF_013363615.1 Streptomyces sp. CAI-85
CGGATCGTGAGCTCCGCCATCTGGGTTCCCTGCTCTCCTTGTTGGGCCCGAAGTTTCTTAGGGGGTCTGGGGGCGACCCCCAGGATTCTTCTGCACGGCCCAACCAGGGCCGTCGTGTACGTACTGCGGTCTTGAGTTGCTGCTAGCTCGCCATGCGGCGGGCGGCGTCCTCGATACGGTCCGCGAGGGAGCCGTTGATCACCTCGTCGCCGACCTGCACCCGCATCCCGCCGACGACCTCGGGGTCCACGTCGAGGTTGAGGTGCATCTGGCGCCCGTAGAGCTTCGCCAGGGCGGCGCCCAGACGTCGCTTCTGCGTGTCGCTCAGCGGCACGGCCGACGTGACCACGGCCACGACCCGGTCGCGGCGCTCGGCGGCCAGCTTGGACAGGGACTCGAGTCCCGCTTCCAGGCTACGTCCTCGCGGCGCGGTCACAAGGCGCGTCACCAGACGCTCGGTGGCCGCGTCGGCACGGCCGCCGAGCAGGCTGCGCAGCAGCTCGCTCTTGGCCGAGGCGGTGGCCTTCCGGTCGGTCAGTGCGGCACGCAGCTCGGTGTTGGAGGAGACGATCCGCCCGAAGCGGAACAGCTCGTCCTCGACGCTGTCGAGCGCACCGGTCTGCTGCGCGGCGGTGAGGTCGGCGACGTTCGCCAGCTCCTCCAGCGCGTCCACCAGGTCGCGCGACTGCGACCAGCGGGAACGCACCAGGCCGGACACCAGGTCGGCGGTGGTGCCGCTGACCTGCCCGGCGAGCAGGCGCTGGACCAGCTCGGCCTTGGCCTCGCCGGCCTGCGCCGGGTCGGTGAGGACCCGACGCAGCGACACCTCGCGGTCGAGCAGCGCGGTGACGGCCGCCAGCTCGCCCGCGAGCTGAGCGGCGTCCACGGACGTGGAGTCCGTCAGCGCGTCGAGACGCTCACGTGCGGCTGCCAGGGCCTCGCGGCTCGCTCCGTTCATCGCGACGCCTCGGCCTTCTCCTCGAGCTCGTCGAGGAAGCGGTCGATGACGCGGCTCTGGCGGGCGTGGTCCTCGAGGGACTCGCCGACGAGCTTGCCGGCCAGTTCGGTGGCGAGCTTGCCGACGTCCTGGCGCAGCGCGGACGCGGCGGCCTTGCGGTCGGCCTCGATCTGGGTGTGACCGGCGGCGACGATCTCCTCGCGCTGCCGCTGGCCCTCGGCGCGCATCTCGGCGATGAGCGTCGCACCCTGCTCCTGCGCCTCCTGGCGCAGACGCGCGGCCTCGTGCCGGGCCTCGGCGAGCTGAGCCTTGTACTGCTCGAGCACGCTCTGTGCCTCGGTCTGAGCGGCCTCGGCCTTCTCGATACCGCCCTCGATGGCCTCGCGACGCTCTTCCAGAACCTTGTTGATGGTCGGGAGGAGCTTCCAGGCGAGGAAGCCGAAGACGATGACGAAGGCGAGCAGGCCGATGACAAGCTCAGGGATCGGCGGGACGAGAGGGTTTTCCATCTCCTCAGCCGCGATAGTGAGCAGCTGGCTCATATCAGTGCCTTTCGTCTAGAGGGCTGTAGTGGATCCGCAGATCACTGGCCGTAGACGAACGGCATGACCAGACCGATCAGGGCAAGCGCCTCACAGAAGACGAAGCCCAGGATCTGGTTGGCGCGGATCAGACCGGCCGCCTCGGGCTGGCGGGCCAGGGCCTGGGTGCCGTTACCGAAGATGATGCCGACGCCGACACCGGGGCCGATGGCTGCAAGGCCATAGCCGATGGAGCCGAGCGAGCCGGTGACAGCGGCAAGGGTCTGGGACATGCCAGTTCTTCCTTCTCTTTCAAGGACCGGTGGGGGTTGGCCACCGGACGTCTGCGGGGATGGAGTGGCGGAGCTCAGTGGTGCTCAGTGAGCGCGCCCTGGATGAAGGTGCAGGCCAGGAGCACGAACACGTACGCCTGCAGGGCCTGGATGAAGAGTTCGAAAGCGGTCATCAGGAGCACCATCACGAACGAGACGCTGGCGTAGGCGATGCCGATGCCGTTCAGCAGATACCAGCTGGCGATGGTGAAGAGCAGCAGCAGCGTGTGACCAGCGAACATGTTCGCGAAGAGTCGGACCGCGTGCGTGAAGGGCCGGACGAGCACGTTCGAAAAGAACTCGATGAGCATGACCAGAGGCAGCACGGCGCCGAGCGACTTGTCGTAGCCAGTCAGGTTCTTGAATCCCCCGACGAAGCCGTGCCGTTTGAAGGTGATGGTCATCCACGTGACGTAGACGATCGCCGCCAGGATCGCAGGGTACGAGATGATCGATGTCACCGGGAACTGGGCCACAGGAATGATGGACCAGAGGTTCATCATCCAGACGAAGAAGAACAACGACACCATCAGCGGGACGTACTTCTCGCCCTCTTTCTTGCCGATGGTCTCGTAGACGATGCCGCGCCGGATGAAGTCGTACCCCGCCTCGGCGACCATCTGCAGCTTGCCCGGGACGACCTTCGGCTTGCTCAGGGCGGCCCAGAGGAAACCGACCACGATGACGGAGCCGAGCAGCGCCAGCAGCATCGTCTTGTTGAAGTACAGATTACTGTCCGCATCGCCCCAGATGGGTTCGAACAGGAACGAGTGCAGGCCGGGGGCCGGAAAACCACAGCCGTCGAAGATGTGGCAGTCGGTCTCGAAGGCGAGCACCTGCGTCGGGTCAGCACTCACCGCGGGCTCCTTCAGCGTGGCGCATAGGTACGGCAACCTCGTTGTGTCGGCGCGGCGTTCGACCGCGGTTCGGCACTGGACTGGTGTTACGGATGTGGGGGCGGCTTGGGGGCATCTCGCCTCGCGATTGAACAGGCGTCAGCTCGGATGCCCGCGCCCGCGATGCCGCAGTTGGCACCGGACGATAGCAGGATCTCTCAGACGTCTTTATACCGGCCCTACCCCTCACGACGAGTACCCGAGTTTTCGGGCTTCTCGCCCTTCGAGGAGGTCGTGGTGGAGCCCGATTCGGGTTCGACGTAGAGGATCTTGGCCTTCATGTGCGCGCGCGTCTGTGCGGCGATCCACACGAGGGTGCCGGCGAGCAGAGTGAACGCGAAGGCCCGCGGGTTGAACAGCGTCGTGTTCTTGACCGCGGCCATGAAGATGAACAGCAACAGGATCTGCGCCGTGTAGAGCATTAGGCCCATCGCCTGGAACAGGTGTGGCAGGGATTTGGCGGTGCGCTGCAGAACGTAAAGACCGATTCCCATGAACAGGATCACGACCAGCGTCGCGACAATCGCCCCGACCGCCCCCCTGCCACCGGCGACCATACCGCTGATGACAGCGGCGACGGCGCCGACGGCAGCTGTGGGCACGGCGGCCTGGGCCAGGATCCGGACGTCGTTGGACGGCATGGCGGCAACTCCGCTTTCAAGGGGGGCAGGGGTGTCGTCATGGACGAGCGTAGTCCCGGGCTGAGAGAGAACCTCACGCCGATGGGCCGTCGCACTGCAGCCTTGGGCTCCGCCCGGGGGGTTCTCGTGAACCGTATCACAAACTATTTGATGAGGTCTTTACTTGAGAGTGTGCCCGCCCTCACACATGAGAGTGACAGTGCGCGTCTGTGAAGTAACCCGGCCGACTTGTCTGCTATGGGGTGCTTCACTCTCCCATGACTTGGCAATGCTCTAGTCAGATTCTTACTCTTGCCACTCGTCGAACTTCTGCCGCACGTAAGACAGGTCGCGCAGGAGATCCGCCGAGGTGAACCGTCGGCTGCGCAGCCGACGCGGTGCGCCGAGCGGCAAGGCGCCCGTCGACTCCCAGCTCAGACGCCCGTCGGTGTCGAGATAGCTGCGGGTTCGGCCCCTGTTGTCCGGGTGCAGACAGTACGGAATGTCCAAGTAGCCCTTGCGGAACGCCAACAATAGGGCGCTGCCCACATCCGTATGAAGGTTCAGCACCGCGTCGACGAGCGTCCGCGCCTCCTCGTAGGTCGCGGAGTCGGCCCCGGTGTCCGCTGGGGCTCGGGGCACCCGGTGGGCCGCCTGAGCGGCGTACTCCAGGGCGCGGACGTTCTCCTCGACCGTCGGGATGCGCCGTGATTCCGCGGCCGTCTTGACGATCAGCCGCTGCGCGCCGCCCGTGACGGCGAGGTCGACGGCCTGGTCGAGCAGCCGGAAGGCGCCGTCCTGCGTCTGCGGGTACAGACCCATGTACGCGTAGACCACGATGTGCCAGTCGATGTCCGGCAGCAGTTGCCGACACAGCAAGTGCAGCGCCGCGACGGCCTCCCGGTCCTGCCCGGGGTGGGTCTGTTGGGCGTAGCTGACTGAGACGCTGCGGATGCCGTGCCGGACGAAGAACAGGGCCTCCAGCACGCTGACGGCCACCAGTTGGCTGGGCGGGCAGAGCTGCCCCAGCATGCAGCCGCCGAAAGTTTCCAGATGTGGTTCCGCGCCGGCGTCAGCGGCTTGAGCCAGCAGCTCGCAGGCGCGGGCCCAGTTGCGGACGGATTCGGCCAGGGGAGTACGGCCATAGGGCAGGCAGTAGGACACCGGGCCGCCCTCCGTGGCGCTCAGGCGTGCGGCAAGCAGGGCGCGGAAGATGCCCAGGGGATCGGCCGAGCCGTGGCGCACCTGGACTGGAAAGCCGGGGCCGTGAATCCCCGCCAGCACCTGCTCCGTCGTGGCGACGGGATGGCTGGCCACCGGATAGCCGTTGAGGGCTACCCCGTTGCGCATGGCGTCCTCGACGGCGGCGAGGTGACCGACCCGGGTGTGGGCGTCGACGGTGATGGTGCCGACTGTGCGGGCAGCGGCCCGGCGCGTAGCCAGCAGGCCGGCTCGCATGGCGGCCGGATCGGAGAAGCCCATGCGCGGCTGCACGACGAGCTGGTCCGCCTGGGCGCCTGCCCGGACGCAGGCGCCGAAGTCCGCGGTCTGCCGGTCGCTCATAGGGCGGTGCGCAGCGGGCCAGGCGAACCGCCCTGGGACGGCACCGTGGGCAGCGAGGCCGCGAAGCGCGCCAAGGCTGTGGCGGGATCAGTGCCCTCCGCGACAACGTCGTCGAATCCGGCCGCCCGCAGCTCCTGGGCGCGGGCGCCGTCCCGGTCGTCGACGCCGAGCTTGCCGCCGATCATCGCGGGCAGGTCGCAGAGCTCCGGGTGGCCGCGAAGCGCCCGGATGACCCGCAGGCCGTCCTGGTGGCCGTGGCCGTTGACGCTGCTGATGACGACGAACGCAGGGCGGATCTCGGCGCAGCGGGCGATCAGCAGATCATCGGGGACGCAGGGGCCGAGGTTCACCACGTCAAGGCCAAGTTCCTCCAGGAGCAGCTGCAGGAAGACCAGGTTCCAGGTGTGGGAGTCGGAGGCCATCGACGTCACGACGACAGTCCGCCTCGTCTCCGTGCGCGGGTCAGTCAGAGTCATGTGCCCAGCTCCACCTTCCGGTAGGTCCGCATGTGCTCGATTCGGGAGACGGAGACCACCTCGCCGTCACGGACCACCGCCTCGACCGGGGCGGGCCTGCCAAGGAACATCAGGAGGCTGGCGGTGGGGCCGTAGGCCCCTGTGTTGGGGATAGCAACGAGGTCGCCGGGGCCTAGGCCCGCGGGGACCTCGACGTCCCGGCCGAGGGTGTCGCCGGGGGTGCACAGTGGCCCGGCGAGGGTCACCCGCTGCGTCTGCTCGATGTCGGAGTCGACGCGGACGGACACCGGCAGGATGCGGCCGAGGCCGGACAGCCCGCCGAAGGTGTTGATGCCGGCGTCGAGGACGACGAAGGTCCGGCCGCGGCCGCTCTTGACGTTGCTGACGGACGCCAGCAGGGTTCCGCAGTCGCCCACCAGGTAGCGGCCCGACTCGACGGCGAGCCGGGGGGCGCCCTGCCGCCAGCGCGGGAAGTGCGCGTCGAGGGCGGTTTCGAGCGCGGCGCGCAGGGCGGGGTAGGCCGTGCGCTCGCCGTGCTGTCCGTAGGGCGAGGCGAAGCCGCCGCCGATGTCGAGCAGGCGCAGCGGCACGCCGAGTTCCCGCTCGATGCGGGCGGCGGTGTCGATGGTGTGCCGGAACTCGGCGATCAGGGCGTCCTCGTCGGAGGCGTTGCTCTGCGTGAACAGGTGCAGACCGGCCAGTGAGGTGCCCGGCACCGCCCGCAGCCGGGGCGCGAGGCCGGCGATGGTCTCGCTGTCGAAGCCGAACTGGGTGGGTCGGCCGGTCATCCGGACGCCGGTGGCCGCCCGGGCGGTCTCGTCGTTGATGCGCAGCAGGCAGTCGGCGACCGTGTCATGGGCCAGCGCGGCCTGGCCGATGTGTTCGAGGTCGGTGAGCAATTCGGCGGAGAAGAGCCGGACGCCCTGCCTGATCGCCTCGTGCAGTTCGCCGGGGGTCTTGCCGGGCCCGGTGTAGAGGATGTCCGCGGGGTCGTGACCGGCCTGGAGGGCCGCGGCGAGTTCGCCGGTGGAGCTGATCTCTGCGCGGCAGCCGGGGCCGTCGCCCTCGCGCAGGGCCTGGACGAGATCGACGTGCGGGTTGGCCTTCAGGGCGTAGAAGACGTCGAACTCCTCGGGCAGCCAGGCGAACAGGTCGCGTCGGGCGGCGTCGAGGCGGTCGAGGTCGTAGACGTACAGCGGGGTGCCGTACGCGTCGGCCAGTGCGCGCAGTCGGGTGCGGTCGGTCATGCGCCGCTCCCCTCCAGCAGGGCCGCGAGCTCGCGGCGGGCGTTCTTGCCGTGCAGGGTGAGCGGGAACTCCTTCAGGACCCGGCAGACGGTGGGCACCTTCGGCAGTTCCAGGCGCTTGGTGAGTTCGGTGATGACCTGGTGGGCCTCGAGGTCGCTCTCCACGAATAGGGCGAGCCCGTGTCCGTCACCGGGCGGCAGCGCGGCGGCGGCCCGCACGCCGGGGATGTCCATGGCCGCGCTCTCGATCTCCAGGGTGCTCATGCGCAAGCCCTTGTGCTTGAACATGTCGTCGCGGCGGCCCTGGAAGTAGAGGTAGCCGTCCTCGTCCAGCCAGCCGTAGTCGCCGGTGTGCAGCAGGGGCTCCCCGGCGTGCAGGTCGCGGCGGAAGGCGCGGGCGGTGTCCTCGGGATTGCGCCAGTAGCCGGCCATCACATGGGGGCCGCCGGCGACGATCTCCCCCACCTCGCTGGCGGGCAGCGGGCTGCCGTCGTCGTCCAGGATCAGCACACGGGTGCCGGGCAGCGGCAGGCCGACGGCGTCGGGGCGTTCCCGGTCGGCCTCGGGCGGCATGACCGTGATGCGCTTGGCTTCGGTCTGGCCGTACTGCCGGACCACGCGGGCACCGGGAAAGCGGGTGCGCAGGGCGTCGATGGTGCTCTGGGGCAGCGCGGCGCCGGTGTTGGTGAACATGCGCACGGGCGGCACGGGCCCGGTGTCCCGGCCGGCCAGGCGGACGATCATCGTGGCGAGGGACGGCACGATCGGTACGACCGTCACACCGGTCTCCCGCATGCGCCGCAGCAGCAGGAGGTCGGACTCGCCGTCGGCGAGGACGATCTCGCAGCGGGCGACGCAGGTCATCAGGACCTTGCACAGGCCGTAGTCCCAGGACATGGGGAAGCGGCAGAAGACGACGTCGTCGGGGCGGTAGCCGAGCACCTCGGTCAGGGCGCGGCAGGCGAAGGTCACCTGGGCGTGCGGGCACATGACGGCCTTGGGGGCGGCGGTACTGCCCGAGGTGTAGATCAGCACGGCCAGGTCGTCGGGCGCGACCGCCTCCGGCTCACCGCCGTTCTCGCCGGCCGGGGCGAGGTCCGGCCGTACGTCGGCGATGTCGTGCACCGGCGCGGTGCTGACGCGGCGCAGCACCGGGGCGCCCGCGGCGTCGGTGAGGACCAGTTTCGGTTCCGCGTTGCCGACGACGGACCGCAGGTGGAACTCCTTCATCGCCGGGTTGAGCGGCACGAAGACGGCACCGACGCGGGAGGTGCCGTAGAACATCGCGGCCAGTTCACGGCTGGTCGCCAGCTGGACGACGACGCGGTCACCGCGGCCGATGCCCTGGCCGCGCAGCCAGCGGGCGAACGCCCCGGCTGCGGCGGCCAGTTCACGGTAGGTCCAGCGGCCGGTGGCGTCCCGGATCGCCGGGGCGTCGGGCGCCTCCTGGACTGCGGCGTCGAGCAGGGAGTGGATGGTCTGGCCGTTCAAGCGAGTTTCCCCCGGTTTCAGCGTGCGCGGGCGGTCGTGAGCATGTCCCGCAGGGCGCTGCGGTCGGTCTTTCCGTTGGCGTTCAGCGGCAGGTCCGCCAGCACGGTGAGGGTGCTGGGGATCATGTATTCGGGCAGGCGGGCACGGAGGGAGGCGAGGGCGTCGGCGGGATCGACGCCGTCTCCCGTGCACACGGCCGCGAGGCGCGTCTCGCCGCCCGGACCGGGCAGGGTGAGGGCCACCGCGTCACGGACCTGCGGGTGGGCCCGCAGTTCGCTCGCCACCTCCCCGAGTTCCAGGCGGTAGCCGCGCACCTTGACCTGGTCGTCCAGGCGGCCGAGGTGGGTGAGGCCGTCCTCGCCGAGGCGCACCCGGTCGCCGGTGCGGTACCAGAGCCGGTCGTCCGGGTCCGCTACGGCGTCCACGGCCGTGGCGCGGTCGTCGCCGGGGTCGTACCGCAGGAAGCGGCCGGCGTTGTCGGCGGGGTCGAGGTAGCCGGGGAAGCGCTGGACGCCCCGGACGCACAACTCGCCCTCGGCGGCGAGGCGGCCGTCGTCGTCCACGACGAGCTGTTCCAGGCCGGGGTAGAGCCGCCCGATCGGGACAGTGCCGTGTGCGGGCAGCTCGGCCGGGTCGTCGGCCAGCCGGTGCTGGGTGCAGCTCAGGGTCAGTTCGGTCGGGCCGTAGAGGTTCTCCAGCATGCTGCCGGGGGCAGCCGCCCGCCATGTCTCGGCCTGGGCGGTGGTCAGGGGTTCGCCGCAGAACAGGCTCCAGCGCAGCGTGGGCATGGAGCCGGGAGTCAGGCCGCGCAGCCGCCGGGCGAGGGAGATCACCGAGGGTACGGAGAACCAGTGGGTGATGCGTTCCCTGGCGACGAACCGGGCGGGGGCGAGGAGGTCGCCGCGGCCGGGCACGACGACCGTGGCGCCGCTGCTCCAGGCCGCGAACAGGTCGAAGACGGAGAGGTCGAAGGTGAGGTCGAAGGTCTGGGAGAGCCGGTCGCCGACGCCGATGCCGTAGCGGTCGGTCACGTGGTCCAGGAAGGCGGTGACGTTGCGGTGCCGGATCGGGACGCCCTTCGGCGTGCCGGTGGAGCCGGAGGTGAAGAGGATGTAGCAGATGTCGTCCGTCCCGGCGGGCTGCGGCTCGCCCAGGGGGGCCGGGGCGGGCGCCGTGACGTCGGGGGCCAGTACCGGTACCGGCAGTTCGACGCCCGGGCGGTCGGGGTCGGTCAGCACGCAGTCCAGAGCCGCCGCCTTGGTCGTCGCCGCCGTGCGCGGGAGCGGGAAGTCGGGGTGCAGCGGGACCACGGTGGCGCCGAGGCGCTGTACGGCGAGATAGCCGGCGTAGGCGGTCAGGGTGCGCAGGGCGAGCAGGCCGACCCGGTGAGGGCCGGGGCCGTCCGTGCCGGCGACCAGGGCGGCGGCCAGGCGGGCGGCGAGGGCATCCAGTTCGGCGTAGGTGTGGGCGGTGCCGTCGAGTTCGAGGGCCACGGCGTCCGGGTGCTTGCGGGCCGACGCGGCGAACCGCCCGTAGAGGGTGTCCTGGTGGGTCATCGGCCGGTTTCCTTCCGCTGTTCGCTCTCCAGGCGCTCCACGGTGCCGGTCAGTTGCTCGAAGGCCTGCCGCACGACCCCCTCGCGGTACCGGCCGCGCTCGGCCGAGGCGATGCCGAAGCGGACGGCCTGCGGGAGGGCTCCCCACGCTGCCGCCGCCTCCGTGGCGCCCGCCGTCCCGGGGCGGGAGGCCAGCCGGAAGCGCTGATGGCGGGAGGCGGTCCAGATGTCGTCGGCGTAGCGGGCGAGGGCGTCGGGGTCGGCGCACACCGTGTCGGCCACGAGTCGCAGCGCGGGCAGCAGCCCGTCCACCCAGGTGCCTTCGGGGGCGGGCGTGTCCGGCGTGTCGCCGAGTTCCAGCCAGCGGTAGCCGGTGTACGGCGCCAGTTCGATGGCCTCCCCGAGGGCGTGGCGGTCGCGGCTGACGGCCTGGGCGGTCGTACGGGACAACGGGGTGAGGAGGGCCTGGAGTCCGGCGTAGTCCAGGAGGTCCTCGTACGCGGTCTGGGTGCCGTGCGGGGTGAGGGCGTCGAAGTCGTCACGTACCTGCCATTTGTCGTCGCCGTGCCGACGGAGCACCACCCAGTGCGAGGTCTCCGTGTCGCCGTACGACGGGGACCAGGGGATGTGGCGGGTGTTGCCGACGGCGAGCACGGCGCCGTACCGGGACACTTCGGCGTCGAGCGCGGCGCGGGCGGCGGCCCAGTCGCCGGCACCGCGGTACACGAGGCCGCGGCCCCGGCCGTCGAGGTCGACGCGGGCGTGGTGCGAGAAGGCCAGTCCGCCGTCGGGCGGATCGGTGCGCACCCGCAGGGACACGGCGGCGGCGAGCCGGTCCCGGATGTCGGGGACCCGGGGTTCCAGGTAGGCCACCAGACCCGCCGTGTAGCAGCTCAGCTCGGCCGGGGGCTCACTCACTGCGGTTCTCCAGGGGGCGTTCAGTGGTCGGGGTCGGTGCGGAAAGCGGCGTGTAGGCGCAGCTGAGCGGGACGGGCGACTGCTCGCGCAAGCTCACCCACCGGTGCTGGCCGGAGGCGCCGTGCCGGGTGTACGGGGCGATGTCGGCGGTCCACAACCCGCCCGCGAGGCCGGTGCCGTCGGCCTTGACGATGGCCTCGCGTACGGTCCACAGCCAGGCGAACTCCCGGGTCCGCGCGGCCATGGGCAGCCGGGCGAGCCGCTCGGCGTGGGTCTTGGCGCAGCGGCGCAGCATGGCGTCGGACACGGTCTCCGGCGGGTGCTGGAGGTCGACGCCGACGGCGTGGTCCTGGGCGGCACAGGCGGCGACGGCCCCGCCGTCGTGGCTGACGCTGATGCCGATGCGGGGCCAGTCCGCGAGGCGGGGGGCACCGCGGTCGGTGTAGGTGACCGGAGCGTGCCGGGCCTGCGGGAAGTGCGCGGCCAGCAGCCTGCGCAGGGCCCGGCGGGCGCCGAGGAGTTCGCGGGCGCGCCACTTCGGCAGGTGCTCGGCGTCGGCCAGGTCGTGCGGGGTGAGCCCGGCCGGGTCGTCGGGGGGGCCGTCCGGTTCCACGGTGACCCACACGTCGGGGGCCGCCTCGGTGTGCAGGCGGGTCCCGGCGGTGGCGGAGGCGGTGGCGGCGGTCATGGCGTCAGCCCGTCCAGGACCTGGTCGAGGCGTTCGGCGACGGTGTCGAGGACGACTTCGGTGGCGCCGCCGCCGATGCCGAACACGGCGGCCTCGGCACGCAACCGCTGCACTCCTCCCCGGTCGAAGCCGTCGGCTCCCTGGAGCTGGCCGCACGTGGTGAGGATGTGTTCGACGGTCATGCCGGACAGCGCCTTCAGCGTGGCGGCGGCGGTGGCGTCGTGGTGGTGCGCGATGCGCTCGGCGGACTGCGTGCACAGCGCGTCGAGGGCGCTGAGGCGTACGGCGCAGTCCGCGAGCCGCTGACGTACGGACGACGACCGGCGCAGGGGGGTGCTGTCGACGGACCGGGCCGCGAGCCGGCGGTCCGTGTCGGCGACGGCCCTGCGGCACAGCGCCACCGCCCAGGCGGCGGAGGCCAGGCGTTCCACGGTCAGGTGCCGGGCGAACAGAGCCAGGCCCCGGCCGGGGCGGCCGAGGACGTGCTCGCGGGGCAGGCGTACGGAGTGGAAGCGGAGGTGGCCGAGGCCCGCGCCGTCGAAGAGGTCGGTGTCGGCCGCTTCCACGGTCACGCCGGGGGCGGTCAGCGGGACCAGGACCCAGGTGAAGCTGGTGAAGTGGCGGCCGGGGCGATGCCGGGCCAGGACGAGGGCGTGGCCGGCGGTCCGGGCGGAGGTGACCCAGCGCTTGCCGCCGTCGAGGACGAGGTCCCGGTCGGTGCCGGAGAGGTCGACGGCGGTGCCGAGCGCGGCGAGGTCGGAGCCCGGGGCGGCCGTGTCGGTGGCGGCGAGGGCGAGCAGTTCGTCGCCTCTGAGGACCGCGCGCAGGGTGTCCGATGCCACGGGCCCGTCGGCCATCTCGGCGAGCAGCGGTGTCGCGCTGGCGAGCTGGACGAGCAATGCGAGCACGGTGCCCGTCGGGCTCTGTGCGTCGGCCTCGGTGAGGATGCGGCGCAGCAGCAGCGGATCGAGACGACTGGTGGGCTCCTTGCCGTAGAGCTCGGTGAGCGTGCCGGAGGCGGCGAGGGCCGGGAGGATCCCGGCCGCGTCGCCGGCGGGCAGCCCGAGGGGCCGGTCAGGCAAAGGACACCTCCGCATCCAGCAGGGCGAGCCTGCCGTCGGCGAGGTGAAGCCGGTCGTTGCTGTAGTTGAGCGCGGCGGACCTGAGGTCGCGCAGGGCGCGTTCGAGTCCGGTGGGCGAGCTCTTGAGGTAGCCGTGGCGCAGGCCGACGGCGTCGACCAGGTCCTCGACGGTGCGGTGGCACTCCTCGGAAGCGGTGATCTTGAGGGCGTTGACCAGTAGCTGGTACCGGGGCCGGGAGAGGTCGTCGCCGGCGTCGGCGGCCTGAGAGAGGGTGGCCGCCGTGTGCCTCAGCAGGGCGTGCACGGTGTCCAGGCGCTGCCGGGCGCGGGAGAGCCGGGTGAGCAGCAGCTCGGAGTCGAGGTTGGCGCTCTTGCGGCCGGCCGGACTGCGCAGGGTGTGCAGCACCCGGGACAGGGCGCCAGCGGCGGTGCCCAGCCAGGTCGCGGCCCAGCCGAGGTGGGCCAGCGGGCCGAAGGTGTCCAGGACGACCTTGCGGAACTGGCCGTGTTCGCCGACGACTTGGTGTCCGGGGACCTGGCCGGTGAGTTTCAGGGCCACGCTGTGGCTGGCGCGCATGCCGAGCGGGTCCCAGTCACCCGAGACGCCGATGTCGAGCTGGTCGCGGTGGGCGTAAACGAGGGAGACCTCGTGCGGGGAGCGGGCCGTGGGGCTGAGCATGGTGATCAGGAAGCCGTCGGCGTGAGCACCGCCGGTGACGATCGGCGCGACCCGGTCGATGACCAGCCGGTCGTCCTCCGTGGCGAGTTCGGCGGCGGAGGTGAGCAGGTGACCTCCCTTGCCGGCCTCGGTGGTGACAGAGGCCAGGTAGAGACGTCCCGCGGCGATCTCCGGGAGGAGTTCGGCGACGAGCCGGGGGGAGGCGTGCCGGACGATGCCGGCGACCTGCTGGCAGTGCATGGTGAAGATCATGGCGACGGACATGTCGACGCGGCCGAGGGCGATGCCGGCGTCCAGGACGTCGTCCACGCCGCCGCCCATCCCGCCGTGGGCGGTGGGCACCATCAGGCCGAGCAGTCCGGTCCGGCGCATTTCCTCCAGGGCCGCGAGGGGGAACTCGGCGGCCTCGTCGCAGGACGCGGCGTGCTTCTGGGCCGTCTCGCACACCCGGTGGATGGCGGCCGCGGTGGCCTGTGCGTCGAAGCCGGTGCGGTCGAAGCCCCTCATATCGCGTCCGCCGCGCCGGCGGGCATCGCGGCGACGGCCGCCTTCCACAGACTGCCCGCGGTGGCGAAGGTGGTCTCGGTGAGGGCGTCGTCGGGCAGTTGTACGCCGAAGGTGTCCTCCAGCGTGAACATCAACTCAATGGCCTGCATGGAGTCCAGTCCGAGTTCCCGCAGCGGGGTGTCGGCCGTGATGGGCTCCTCGCCGAGGAAGGGCAGAAAAGGCTTGAGCATCTCGGTAAAGCGGGCGTCCACGGAAGAGCTTTCCCTTCGATGTAACTGGCTTCTATTCATGGTCGAGTGCGCGGTGCAGCAGTGCGCACAGGCCCGCGACGCTCTGCAGGTTCTCGGGCACCAGGTCGGCCGGGTCGAACTCCACGGCGAACCGGTCTTCGAGGATCTCCACGACCTCCACCATCCGGATCGAATTGAATTCCGGATGGACCGTCAAATCACGGTCTCCGAGCGCGGCTTCGTCGATCTGGAGGACGGAGGCGACGACCTCACGCACGGCCGCACCGGCCCCGAAGGCCACGGCGTCCTGGGCGAGCGCCTCGGCGGCCCGTTCGAACAGGCCCGGCGGTTCGGCCCGGCCGCGGTCCACGCGCCGGAAGGCGAGGTAGGCGTGCTCGACCAGGGCGTCCCAGCGCTGGAGGTGCTCCCGCACCGGCTCCGGCAGCCCGGCCCCCCGCCGCTCCTCCCGGTAGACGGCGTGCAGCCGGCGGGCGCGGGCGAGCAGCCACGTCTCCAGGGTGAAGGCCTCCAGCGCCGCCCGCCGGTCGGGGTGCTCGGCGTAGCCGGGCAGGTACTCCGGCGGCGGGGCGGGAACGTGGCCGGGCTCGGGGGGTGCGCCGAGCGGGCGGGGGGTGAACCGTACGGTCTCGGCACCATCTGGCAGCGCCTTGAGCAGGGTGGCGAACTCCTCGCGCCCGTAGGGCAGCCGGGCCGGGCGGGCGCGGCCCCACTGGGTGTCGTTGTGGTAGCCGTCGCTGATCAGGAGGGTGTCGCCGCCGCCGTCGTCGTCCACGAGGAAGCTGTGCTCCACGTGCTTGGTCCCGTGGTAGGGCACCCAGGGCAGGTGGTAGGCGTCGGCGACGACGTACAGCGGGCCGCCGGCGGTGTCCGGAACCTCGCCCGGGCCGGACCGGCGGCGGTCGGTGACGTCCAGGCCCAGCAGGGCCGCGGCGTCGGCGAGTTGCTGGTCGAGGGTCGGCTCGACGGTGAGCAGGCCGGCCAGGGGCCCGTCGTCCAGCGGGCGCGGCGGGTGGTGCGGTACGGCGCCGAGGCGGGTGTGCGTGCCCGTGCCGTGGTGCCGGTCGGCGAGTAGGGCGAGGTTGGCCTGGAGGCAGTCCAGGTGCTGGGCGTGGGCGGGGAAGGCGGTCACCGGGCGGGGCTCCCTTCGGCGCCCTCGACGGCCAGGTCCACGAGGTCGCGGACGGTATCGTAGGAGCGGCCGGCGAACAGGTCGTCGGGCAGGGGGGTGTCCAGTTCGTCCTCCAACCGGGTGAGGATGCCCAGCAGGCGCATGGAGGAGATCCGCAAGCGCTCGCCGCCGAGCGGCTCGTCCTCGGTCAGCGCGGACGGCTGCAGGCCGGGCCCGCTCTCGGCGATGATCACGCGTTTGACGGCCTCGGCGATGCTGTCCCGGTCGGGCTTCACTTCTGGGTTGACCTTCCGTCGTGTGTTCGCGGTACGGCGGCGGGGCCGCTCAGCGCGCCGTCGTGGAGCCCGCGGCCGCCATGTGCTCGATGATGGCCCGGATCACCGCGTTCCCTTGGGAGTTGAGGTAGAAGTGGCCGCCGGGGAACACGGTCATGTCGAACGGTCCGGTGGTGTGCTCCGCCCAGAACCGCGCCTCTTCCCGGGTGACCTGGGGGTCGGTGTCGCCGATGAGGGCGAGGACCGGACAGCTCAGGGGCGGGCCGGGGCGATAGCGGTAGCTCTCCACGGCCTGGTAGTCGCTGCGGATGACCGGCAGGATCATGCGCAGCAGTTCCTCGTCGGCCAGGATCCGTTCGTCGGTGCCGTTCAGCCGCCGGATCTCGTTCATCAGCCCCTCGTCGTCCTGCAGGTGCACCAGGTCGGGAGCGGACCGGACACAGGTCGGGGCCCGGCGGCCGGAGACGACGAGTCCCCGGGGCGCCCTGCCCTCGGCTTCGAGCAGGCGGGCCGCCTCGAAGGCGACCATGGCGCCCATGCTGTGCCCGAAGAGGGTGAGGGGCCGGTCGAGCCAGGGGGCGAGCGCGTCCACGGCAGCGCGGGCGAGCGCGTCGATGGAGTCGAGGAAGGGTTCGCCCCGGCGTTCCTGGCGCCCGGGGTACTGCACGGCGAGGACGTCGGTGCCGCCCGCCATGGCCCGGGCCACCGGCACGAAGTACGGGGCCGAGCCGCCGGCGTGCGGGAAGCACACCAGCCGCCGGGGGGCGTCGGGCGCCGGCTCGTACCGGTGGATCCACTCGGCGGTGTCTACTTCGCCCACGCGGGCTGCTCCCGGATCGTGAGGACGGCGGAGGAGCAGACCCAGCCGGGGCCCTGCGAGGTCACCAGGACGTGATCGCCGACCGCGACCTCGCCTGTGCGCACCGCGTGCTCCAGGGAGATGAGGATGTCGGCGCCGCCGGCGTGTCCGACGGAGGCTCCGTACTCCCAGATCAGCCGGTCCTCGGGAATGCCGAGCGGGCGCAGCAGGGCGTGCTCGATCATCCGCTTGTCCACGTTGATCGTGATGACCTTGGAAATGTCGGCGGCGGTCATTCCGGCGTCGATGATGGAGTCGCTGATGACACCGAGGTCGAATTTCGTGAACGTCTCGAAGAGCTCGGCGAAGCCCATGACATTGTCCACGAAATATTGCGACCGCTCCCCCACGTTGAAATACTTCCGGGGATTTCCGTCGGGCGGCAGCAGGGATTCCTGACCGCGGTGCCACTGCTCCAGGCTGTGCAGCGTCCCGGAATTCATCGACCGGACCTCGGCGAATCCGCCACGGCCGTTCACCACGGCCGCCAGGGCACCGTCCGAGTAAAGGGAGGAGGTGCCGAAATCACGCCAGCGGTTGATGAGCGGGGAGCTGAAGTTGGTGGCCGTGGTCAGCAGGACGTTCTGTCGGCGGGCGACGCCGGTGATCTGTCCGGCGGCCGTCTCCAGCGCGCCCAGCACACCGTCGCAGCCCTGCTGGACGTCGAGCGAGGGGATGTGACCGGCGCCCAGTTCACGCAGGATGTAGCCGGGCGCGTACGCGCCTTCGGGCACCTGGTAGTAGACGCTGCCGTGGATGTGGGAGTCGATCGCCGACAGGTCCACGCTGGAGCGCTCGACGGCGCTGCGGGCGGCCAGGACGGCCATGTCGACGGCCGGCGTGTCCCCGGCCACGTGCGTGCCGGTCAGGCCGGCCGCGGTGAACTCGCCGCGCTCGTAATCCCCCGGGCCCTCCGCGTCGGCGACGGACACCCATTGCGAGAGGTGCACGCCGAGCGAGTCAATATATACCCCGTTTACCTGCATCGCGGAAATCCCTTCACGCCCCCGCCTTTACCGACCACTACCCAATTACAGCGACAATCTCCATGTCAAGCCGGGTCGACGGAACAACGCTCCCCTTACACGTGATGTGCATCACACCTGATTTTTGACAGTACGGTACTCATATATCTGCACGGTTTTTTCACCGACGGAGGAATGATGAACGCTCGCATTGCGCCCGGTGCCGAGGTCGACGAAAAGGCGACCGTGGGCGACGGTACGTCCGTCTGGGGCACGGCCCATATACGGGAGGACGTGGTCGTGGGCCGCGGCTGCTCCATCGGGCGGGGCGTGTACATCGGGCCCGGCGTCACGGTCGGGGACAACTGCAAGGTGCAGAACCACGCCCTGGTCTACGAGCCCGCCGTGGTGGAGGACGGCGTGTTCATCGGCCCCTCCGCCGTGCTCACCAACGACCCGCACCCCCGTGCCGTGACCCCCGCCGGTGCCCCGAAGGGGCCGCAGGACTGGACCCCGGTCGGGGTGACCCTCCGGCACGGCGCCTCGGTCGGCGCCCGCGCGGTGTGCGTGGCGCCGGTGACGGTCGGTCGCTGGTCGCTGGTCGCCGCCGGCTCCGTCGTCACTCGGGACGTGCCCGACTTCGCCCTGGTGGCGGGGGTGCCGGCCCGCCGCGTGAAGTGGGTCGGGCGGGCCGGCGTGCCCCTGGAGGACGAGGGGAACGGTCGCTTCCGCTGCCCGAGCACAGGTGAGCGGTACACCGAGCGCGACAGCGACACCCTGGTCCCCGACGGGGAGGGAGCGCTCCACGACGGCCCCTGCGACGACTGACGGCGCACCGCGCCGTGTGACGGCCACGCCCGCTACGACGCCCACCGCGGCCGCAGCGGCTGCGACGGACGCGGGAGCGGGGGTGACGGGCGGGGCGGCGCCTGGGTCCGGGGCAGCGCGTTCAGGCAGGCCAGCAGGGTGCGGGCCTGCACGCTGACATAGTGCTCGTGCCGCAGCAGACCGCTCAGCTGCGGCACGCTGAACCAGGCGAAGTCGGCCGGGAGTTCGGCGGGCAGCGTCGCGTCGGCCGCCACGACGAGGTAGCGGGCCACCGCGTCCAGGAACCGTCCGCCCTCCTCCGAGTGCACGGTGTCGTAGCGCACCAGCGCCGGGTCGGCCGACAGCACCCAGTCCAGCAGCGGCGGCCGGTCGGCCGGGTCGTAGTTGTCCGGCACGCACTGCACGGTGGGGCCCAGCTCCACCACGCCGTGGAAGCCGGGCTCGGCACGGGCCCGCAGCAGTACGTGCGGTACGCCGCCGAACTCCCGTGTCACCAGGGCGACCACGCCCGGGCCGCGCGGCGCGAACAGCGGCTGGTGCCAGCTGCTGACCTCACGGCTGCCGGCCCGCACGGACACCGCGACCACGCTGAAGTACCGGCCGTCCGGGCGGGCGATCTCGTCCGGCCCGCGCAGCCACCCCTCGGCCTCCGTCTCCCGCAGCGGAATCCGGCTCACCTCGATATCGCGGGTGGCGCGCTGCCCGGTCAGCCAGCCCAGCAGCTCGGCGGTCGGGGTGAGCGCCTCGTCCCCCGGTGCCGACGGCCACAGGAACGGGGCCAGGCAGGACAGCACCGTCCGGGCGTCCATGTTGATCACGTTGTCCCGGCCCAGCAGCTCGTGGATCTGGCCGAGGGTCAGCCAGCGGAAGTCGTCCGCCAGCGGCACCTCGGCGTCGGTGTCCACCTCGACCACCATGTTGCGGTTGCGCTTGCGGTAGAACCAGCTGCCGTGCTCGGACTGCAGGACGTCCGCCACCACCCGGCCGCGCAGCGGACCGGCGAAGTACTCCAGGTAGCGCACGGGCGCCCCCTTGTGCACGCCGGTGAAGTTGCTGCGGGTGGCCTGCACGGTCGGCGACAGCTGGAGCAGGTTCGGGTTGCCGGGCTCCATTTTGGCCTGCATCAGGAAGTGCGGCACCCCGCCGAAGTCCCGCATGAGGATGCCGAGGATGCCGATCTCCGGCTGCCTGATGATGGGCTGGCGCCACCGGCCGGTCTCCGTGCTCACCCGCAGTCCCTCGACTGTGAAGAACCGCCCGCTGCGGTGGGCGAGGTTGCCGGTGGCCTCGTCGAAGCTCCAGCCGTCCGCCTCGGCGAAGGGCACCCGCTCCACCCGGAAGGGGTGGGCCTGCCGGCGCTCCTCCAGCCAAGCCTCTGCCTGCGCCGTCGGCAGCATCGTCCCCTCCCGTTCCCGCGCCGACCGCGCGAGCCGGGCGGACAGGCCGGGGTCCTCGCAGCGGTGCAGCGCCGCCGCAGGCGCCGGGGCGGTCACGCGGCCACCCTTCGGTCGGCGGCGGACGTCTGCCACCAGTCCGGGTTCGTGCGGTACCAGTCGACCACGCCGGCCAGGCCCTCCTCGAAAGGCACGCGCGGGGCGTAGCCCAGCTCCTCGCGGATCTTGGTGTCGTCCAGCGCGTAGCGCAGGTCGTGGCCCTTGCGGTCGGTGACCTGCCGCACCTGGTCGGGCGAGGCCCCGCACAGCCGCAGCAGCAGGTCGGTGATCTGCCGGTTCGTCTGCTCGGTGCCGCCGCCGACGTTGTAGATCTCGCCGGCCCGGCCGCGGGTGAGGACCAGCTGGACGGCCGCGCAGTGGTCGCTCACGTGCAGCCACTCGCGGACGTTCGAGCCGTCGCCGTACAGCGGGACGGTCTCACCGCGCAGCAGGCGGGTGACGAACAGCGGGATGAGCTTCTCGGGGTGCTGGTGGGTGCCGTAGTTGTTGGAGCAGCGGGTGACGGACACATCCAGGCCGTGGGTGCGTGCGTAGGCCCGGGCCAGCAGGTCACTGCCCGCCTTGGACGCCGCGTAGGGCGAGTTGGGGGCCAGCGGCCACTCCTCCGTCCACGCGCCGGACGCGATGGAGCCGTACACCTCGTCGGTGGAGATGTGCACGACCCGTTCCACGCCGGTGTGCAGACAGGCCTCCAGCAGGGTCTGGGTGCCGACGACGTTGGTGCGCACGAACACGGAGGGGTCGGCTATGGAGCGGTCCACGTGGGACTCGGCGGCGAAGTGCACCACCGCGTCGTGGCCGGGCAGCAGTTGGCGCAGCAGGTCGGTGTCGCAGACATCGCCCTGGACGAAGTCCAGCCGGTCGTGCCGCTCGGGCAGGTTGGCCCGGTTGCCGGCATAGGTCAGCTCGTCCAGCACGGTCACCGACGCGTCCTCGTAGCCGGCGTAGCCGCCCGCCAGGAGTGTACGGACGTAGGCGGATCCGATGAACCCGGCCCCGCCGGTCACCAGCAGCCTCATGCGGCCACCTCCACGCGCGCGTGGTCGCCGACGATCAGCCGGTGGGACCCGTCCGCCTCAACGGCGCTGACGCTGGCCTCTCGGCCGATGATGGAGCCGCGGACCGACGTGACACCGCGCATGCTGGCCCGTTCCAGCACGATGGTGTCGCTCACCTGCACACCGAGCAGCCGGCAGCCCTCACCGATGGACGTGTGCGGGCCGATCGAGCTGCCCTCCACGACCGCGCCGGCGCCGACGACCGCCGGCCCGGTGATCCGGGAGCGGACGACCCGGGCGCCCTCCTCCACCACGACGGCCCCGATCAGCTCGCTGTGCGCGTCGACCTCGCCGTCGACGGACGGCTCGAGCCGGTCCAGGAGTTCGCGGTTGCAGGCCAGGACGTCGTCGATCTGCCCGGCGTCCTTCCAGTAGCCGTGGTAAGTGCTGGCCCGCACCTCCGCGCCCTGGGTGACCAGCCACTGGATGGCGTCGGTGATCTCCAGCTCGCCGCGGGCGCTGCTCTCCACGGCTGCCACGGCCTCGTGGACGGCCGCGGTGAAGAAGTACACGCCGACCACCGCCAGGTCGCTGACCGGCTGCTCGGGCTTCTCCACTAGCCGCAGCACCCGCCCCGTGCCGTCGACCTCGGCGACGCCGAAGGCGCGGGGGTCGGCCACCTTGTGCACCACGAGCTGGGCCGCGGGGCGCCGGGCGCGGAACTCGGCGGCGATGTCGTCCACGCCCTCGGGGAGCAGGTTGTCCCCGAGATACATGACGAAGTCGTCGTCGCCGAGGAACTCGCGGGAGATGGCGACACAGTGCGCGAGCCCGCGCGGGGCGTCCTGCGGGATGTACGTCAGCCGTACGCCGAACTCGGTGCCGTCGCCGAGGTACTGGCTGATCTTCTCCGACCGCTCGCCGACCACGACACCGATCTCTCGCACGCCCAGGCCGCGCAACTGCTCGATGACGTGCAGTAGGACGGGCTTGTTGGCGAGCGGCATCATCTGCTTGGGCATCGAGTGGCTGAACGGGCGCAGCCGCAGCCCCATGCCACCGGACAACACCAGTGCTTTCACCGGGGACTCCTTATCGAAGCGTGGGGTCACAGCGTCTTGAGGACGTCGCGCAGGGCACCGATCACGGTGTTCTGGAGGTCCACGGGCAGGGAGGGGTACATCGGCAGCGAGAAGATCTCGTTGGCCAGCGCCTCGGTGACCGGCAGGGCGCCCTTGCGGTAGCCGAGGTGCTCGAAGCCGGTCATGGTGTGCACCGGCCACGGGTAGCTGATGTTGAGGGAGATGTCGTACTCGCTCTTCAGGCGCTCGATGATCAGGTCGCGCTGCGGGTGGCGGACGACGTACACGTAGTACACGTGCTCGTTGCCGGGGTTGGTTCCGGGCAGCTGCAGGCCGCCGGGGGCGGTGAGGTCGGCCAGGCCCTCCTCGTAACGGCGGGCCACGGCACGGCGTCCAGCGATGTAGGTGTCGAGGCGGGTCAGCTTGCGGCGCAGGATCTCGGCCTGCACCTCGTCCAGGCGGCTGTTGTGACCGGGGGTCTGGACGACGTAGTAGACCTTCTCCATGCCGTAGTAGCGCAGGCGGCGCAGGGCGGCGTCGGTGCCGGCGTCGTCGGTGAGGACCGCGCCGCCGTCTCCGTAGGCGCCCAGGACCTTGGTCGGGTAGAAGCTGAACGCGGCGACGTCGCCCATCGTGCCGGCGAGGCGGCCGTGGTGGCGGGCGCCATGGGCCTGCGCGCAGTCCTCGACCAGGGCGAGGCCGTGCTCGGCGGCGAGGGACTGCAGAGACGCCATGTCCACGCACTGCCCGTACAGGTGCACCGGCAGCAGGGCCTTGGTGCGCGGGGTGATCGCGGCGGCGACCTGGTCGGTGTCCATCAGGAAGTCCTCGGCGCGGATGTCCACGAAGACGGGCGTGGCACCGGCGCCAGCGATGGCCACGACGGTGGGGGCGGCCGTGTTGGACACAGTGATCACCTCGTCGCCGGGCCCGACGCCGACCGCTTCGAGGGCGAGCTTGACGGCGTTGGTACCGTTGTCGACGCCCGTGCCGTGACGCATGCCGTGATAGGCGGCGAACTCGGCCTCGAAGCCGCTGACGCTCTCGCCGAGCACCAGGCGTCCCGAGGAGAAGACCTTCTCGACGGCGTCGAGGATGTCGGCACGCTCGTCCTGGTATTCCGGAAGGTAGTCCCAAACGTACGTGGTCATGCGGGTGTGACTCTCCAAGCCTTGAGGGGTGGGGGTGGGTCAGGCGGGCGCGGCCACTGCGGTCTCGATGAGGTCGCAGGCCGTGTCCACGCCTCGCTCGGCGCGCACGCGCTCGCCGATGAGGGCGGCCCGTTCGGCGGGCCGGGGGTCGTCCAGAACGGCCGCCACGGCCTGCCGGAGCCGCTCGCCGGTCATCCGCTGGAACGGCACCGGGGCCGGCGCGACGCCGATCTCGGCCAGCCGGGCCGCCCAGTACGGGCCGTCGGCCCAGCACGGCACGGTCACGTGCGGCACACCGGCGCGCAGCGTGTCGGCGGTGGTGCCGAAGGCCGCGCCGTGGATCACCGCGGCCGCCCTCGGGAAGAGCCAGCCGTAGTCCACTTCCTGGACCCGGAACACGTCGTCGGAGGCGATGCCCTCGGGCCCGCCCACCACGACCAGGCGCCGCCCGGCGTGGCGTACCGCGTCCCGCACGGCGTGGAAGGTCTGCTCGCCGTACACCGGCCAGGCGCTGCCCAGGGCCAGCGCCAGCGGCCGGGAGCCGCTGTCGAGGAAGTCCGCCAGCCCCGTCGGCGGCTCCTGCTCGGGGCGTTCCCAGACCCAGTAGCCGGTGACGTGGGCGCGGGCCGGCCAGTCGGCCGGGGGCGGCATGAAGGCGGGGCTGTAGGGGTAGAGCACGGGGTGCTCGACGCCGAGCGTGCCCATCGGCGACTTCTTCAGCGGCACCAGCCCCTGACGGATGCGGACCTTGTTGACGGCCGGGCGGTGCACGGCCCACTCCAGCTGGGCGGACATGGCGTGCGTGAACCGGGTGTAGGCGGGCCCGAGCGGCAGGTCGGGCGTCTTGTACGCGCGGAACTCCTGGGTCGGGGTCATCGGCCACCAGTTGACGGTGCCCCAGGGCGCGGTGGCGCCCGCGAACCCATAGCCACGGCAGATCATCGAGGTGAGCACGAAGTCGGCGCCCCCGGCGGCCTCCTGCATCCGCTCCACGGAGTGGGCGAACTCTTCCGTGGTGGGCCGCTTCATGACCAGCGCGGTGCGCAGCGACGAGGCGCTCTTGCGGATCGCCCGGATGACGTCGGGGTCGGCGAAGTGGTCGGCCGCCTTTCCGGGTATCTCGCAAAACTCCAGGCCGGCCAGCTCGACCATCGCCTTGAAGTCGCTCGACGTCGCGACGCTGACGTCGTGTCCGCGCCGGCGCAGGCCGATGCCCAGCGCCAGGAACGGATGCACGTCACCGCGGGTTCCGAACGTCTGCAACGAAACCTTCACTGGACCTCCAGCACGTTTTTCCGGTACCACCGCGCGGTGTCCCGCAGGCCGTCCTTCAGCGGGCGCGGCGTGAAATCGACGACCTTGTGGAATCGCTCCAGATCGAGCGCCCGCCGGGTCGCCCCGACGGGCTTGTCGGGGGCGGACCGGATCCGGTCCGGGTCCTGACCGGCCGCCTGGGCGACGAGGAACGCCAGATCCCGGATGGAGACCGGCTCCGGCGTCCCGATGTTGAGCGCCGGATACTCCCCGGAGCGCACCATGCACAGCACCGCGCGCACCAGGTCGTGCACGTGGATGAAGGTCCGCAGCTGGCTTCCGTCGCCCCAAACCTCGACGTCCTGTCCGGCGGCGAGCCGCATCAGCATGTTGGGGATGACGTGGTTCGTCGTCGTGGCGAAGTCGTCGCGCGGCCCGTACACGTTGGTGGGGCGCGGCGTGTAGATGTTCATGCCGAACTGGGTGCGGTAGAGGTCCGCGAGCACCTCGGTGAACATCTTCGACATCCGGTAGCCATTCGGCGAGAAGTCCATGTGCCGCCGGTGGTCGTCCTCCTCGCGCGCGGGCCGCGTCTCGTCGTACGCGTAGATCTCGGCCGAACTGATCAGCACCACGTCGGGCACGGCCCGGTCACGGGCGAGGTTGAGCACGTTGGAGACGATGCGCATGTTCTCGTCCAGCATGCGGCCCGCCTCCTGGAGCAGGAACTGCATGTTGCCGTCGAGGGTCGCGCAGTTGACGACCATGTCGAGCGCCGAGACCGTGTCCGCGGCCGCCCGCAGCGCCCGCTCGTCCAGGACGTCGACCCGCAGGGTCGTCAGCGCCTCGGTGACGGGCAGCTCGGCCCGTACCTCCGGGTGGTCCCGGCGGTACAGGCACAGCACCCGTGCGCCCTGGCCCAGCAGCTCCTCCACGAAGTGGGACCCGATGAAGCCCAGTCCCCCGGTGACCAGGACCGTGCGGCCGGCCCAGTGTCCCGCCGCCATCTCAGGCCCGCTCCGCGTACGCCTCGATCGCGTCCGCCGCCGCGGCCGCGCCGCCGCCGGCCCGGGCGTGCCCGGCCATGGCGGTCACCCGCTGCCGGATCCCGGCGTCCTCGGCCGCCGTCAGCACCGCCTCGCGCAGCGCCTCGGGCGAGGCCTCCAGGCGGGCGACGCGCACGCCGAGGCCCAGCTCCGCGATGCGTCGCGCGGTGAAGTCCAGCTCCACCGACTGCGGCACGGCCACCAGCGGGACGCCGGCCGCGAGCGACTCCATCGTGGAGCGGATGCCCGCGTGCGTGACGAAGACCGCGGCGTGCTCCAGCACCGCACGCTGCGGCACCTGCCGGTGCACCTCCCAGCTCTCCGGTACGGCGCCCAGGTCGGCGGGGTCGACATGCTCGCCGGTCGCCATCACCACGTGGAAGGGCAGGTCGGCGAAGGCCTTCAGGCAGGCCCGGTAGAAGTCGGGCCGCTCGTTGAACAGCGTGCCGAGGGCGATCAGCAGCACGGGCGTGTCACCCTGCGGCGGCTGCCACGAGCCTGCCTCGCCGCCGCCCGCGGTCGCCGCGGGACCGACGAAGACGTACCGCTCGTCAAAGGTGTCCGCGGCGGGCTGGAACTCCTTGGACACGAACACGACGTTGAGCTCCTCCGGCACACCGAGGATGTCGCCGGGCCCTGGCACGGACAGACCGTGCCCGATGCGGAACTCGGCCAGCTTCATGCCGAATTCGAGCAGTGCCGGATGCTGCGGGTCCATCGCGGGGAACTCCTGCGCCAGCGCCGCGAGCACCGAGAAGTGCTCGTTGGAGGCGAGCATCGGAATCAGCTGTGCGGCCGGTATCTCCCACTTCTCGGCCAGCACCCGGCCGGAGAAGTTCATGAGGGTGTCGTAGACCACCACGTCCGGCCGGTCCCCGGCCAGCTCCCGCTCGGCGGCGGCCGTGACCGCCACGTTCTCCGAGAGCATCTTCAGCGGCCCCTCCGCCATCTCGTCCGCCGACATCTCCGGCGGCACGCTGCGGTCGGCCGGCCAGACCGACTCGTACGTCACGACGCGGGCACGGGCCGCCGACACGGACGGCGCGAAATGCTCGGTGGTGACATAGGTGACCCGGTGTCCGCGGCCGACGAGGTCGGCGACGACGGGCAGGGTGTGGTTCACATGCCCGTGGTACGGGGCTCCGAGAACGGCGATGTGCTTGGTCACGAGTCCTGACTTTCGTTGGGCGTTTGCTTCGCTTGCTACGAACACTCGACGGGCGCTCAACCCGCCGCGCCGTTCGCGGTGATTCCGGTGATGACGGTGACTTCGGTGAGCCATTCCTCGACCACGCCAGCGGTGTCCCCGGCGTGGTCCTCGACGATGCTGAAGTGGTTTCCGGGCACGTCCCGCGCGGTGTGGCCGAGCTTCCAGTCGATGCGGAGCATCACCGGGTCGTCCTCCTGCGCTCCGGACGCCGACGGCATCGGTTCGGTGGCGCGCACCAGCAGCGTCGGCGTCCTGACGGGCTCGGGGCGCCAGTCGGCCAGGAGGCGGTGGTAGCCGCCCATAGCGGTCAGCCGGACGTCGTTCATGATCCCGCCGCCCAGTTTCCGCTCCCGGTCGAAGGCCACGCCCAGCATCGCCGCGCCGACCTCCGCGTTCTCCGCGTCGTCCGCGGGCCACGGCACGTCCAGCAGGACCAGGGCCGCGGGCTGGATGCCGAGGGTTTCCAGACGCGCGGTCACAGCGTGCGCGATCTGGCCGCCCGCGGAGTGCCCCACCAGCACGAACGGCTCCTCACCGGCGATGCGGCGCAGGGTCTGCGCGTGCAGTTCGGCCAGCGCCGCCATGTCGGCGGGGATCGGCTCGCCGGGCAGGTAGCCCGGCTGGGGCAGCACCGTGACGTCCCGGCGGCCGCGGAAGCGCTCGGCGAAACGGGCGTACTGCTGGGGACCGGCGGTCGCCACCACGGCCGGCAGGCAGAACAGCCGGGGCCGTTCCGCGCCGGTGGCCAGCGGCACCGGCTCCGGCGCGTGGCCCGCGGCCGACGCAACGTCGAAGGCGTCCCGCAGCCGGGAGGCCGCCATGATCAGCTCGTTCCCCGCGACATGCCGGCCCTCGGCGAACGACTGCCGGAACATCGCCTCGATACCGCCCGGCGCCTGCCCGCGCGCGGCCGACGCACGCGTCAGCTCCCCGCGCAGATGGGCGGCCACGGCGGCCGGCCGGGTGTGCTCGAACAGCAGCGACGCCGGCAGCCGCAGCCCGGTGGCCGCGTTGAGCCGGTTGCGCAGCTCCATCGCCATCAGCGAGTTGAAGCCCAGCTCGAAGAAGCCGCGCCGCGTCTCCACTGCGTCCGGACCGGGAAGCCCGAGGACCGCGGCCGCCTCGGCCTGCACCAGTTCGGTGAGCACCCGCACCTGCTCGTCCTCCGCCAGCCCGGCCAGCCGGACCGCGAGCCCCGGCTCGCCCGCGTCGCCGGCGGACACCGCGGTACGGCGCGCCGGAACGGGACGCCGGACCACGGTACGCACCGGAGCCGAGCCCTCCCTCTCGCTCGCCGGGTCCGACTCCGCCGTATCCAGGGCGGTCAGCGTCACCAGCCGCACCGACGCGACGGCCGCGCCGCTCGGGTCGGCCAGCTCGACGGACACGCCCTCCGGCCGCCCGTCGCCGCTGATCCGCACCCGCAGCCGCTCCGCCCCCACCGCGTGCAGGACGATGTCCCGCCAGGCCGTGGGCACCAGCAGCCGGTCCGTGTCCGCGTCGCCGTCCGCCGTGCACCGCGCGGCCTCGACGGCCGCGTCGAGCAGTGCCGGATGCAGGCCGTAGCGGGCCGCCTCCACCCGCTGGCCCTCGGCCAGGCTCACCTCGGCGAACACCTCGCCGTCGGCGCCCCGCCACAGGGCGTCCACCCGGTCCGTCTCCACCCGGGCCGCCCCCGCCGGAGGCCAGGCGGCTGGCCCCCACTGCGGCACCGGCGCACCGGCCCGCACCAGCAGCCCGGTGGCGTTACAGGCCCACGGCGTGCCCGGGAGGGCGTCCTCGGCGCGCGAGTGGACGCCGAAGACCCGCCGTCCCTCCGTGTCGGCCTCGGTCACCCGCACCCGCAGCTGCACGGCGCGCCGTGCGGGTAGCACCAGCGGCTCCCGGAGCGTCAGCTCCGCCACCGTGTCGCAGCCGACCTGGTCACCCGCGTGCACGGCCAGCTCCACGAACGCCGTCGCGGGCAGCAGCACGCTCCCGCCCTCGCCCGCGAGCCAGGAATGGGCCTGCGCCGACAGGCGTCCGGTCAGCACGACCCCCTCCGCCTCCGGCAGGTCGACCGCCGCCCCGAGCAGGGGATGCTCGGCTGGCAGCACCCCGACGGCCCCGACGTCACCCGCGGTCGAGGGGTCGACGGTCAGCCAGTAGTGGCGGTGCTGGAAGGCGTAGGTGGGCAGGTCGGTGTGGTGGGATCCGGTGCCGGCGAAGGCCTGGGCCCAGTCGACGTCGACGCCGTGGACCCACAGCTCGCCGAGGGAGGTCAGGAAGCGGTCCAGGCCGCCGTCGTCGCGGCGCAGGGTGCCGGTGACGGCCGCGTCCTCGGCGGTGTCCTGGATGCTCATGGCGAGCACCGGGTGCGGGCTGACCTCCACGAACGCGGTGTGGTCCTGGTCGGCGAGGGCGCGTACGGCGTCCTCGAAGCGGACCGTGCGGCGCAGGTTGCGGTACCAGTACCCGGCATCCAGAGCCTCGGTGTCGA
>NZ_JAANNX010000013.1:0-173548 GCF_013363615.1 Streptomyces sp. CAI-85
GCACCTCGCCGTTCTTGGCGAAGGCGACGACGGACGGCGTGGTCCTGGCGCCCTCTGCGTTGGTGATGACGGTGGGCTCGCCGCCCTCCAGAACGCTGACGACGGAGTTAGTCGTGCCCAGGTCGATGCCGACCGCACGTGCCATGGTGATCTTCCTCCAACTGACTTGAGTGGAACGGACTCAAGTGTGCACGACGGCTCCCGCCCGGTCAACAGACCTGAGTCGTGCCCACTCAACTCTTATCCGTTCCTTACACGCAAGGAGGCGCTGACCTGCGGCGACACCCGCTGTCCATGACGACCGTCACTCGATCCGGGGAGCCGTACGGCGGACTCGGATTGACGACGCGGGGCGAAGAGGGGCGCCCTGCGGGGGTGGGGGCGCGGACTCTTGCGGGCACGCGTGCGTGCGGCCTCCTCTTCACCGGTACGCGTGCGCGCGGCCTCCCTTTCACGGGCACGCGTGCGCGCGGTCCCCTTTTCACGGGCACGCGCGTGTGCCGGAACCCGCAACAGCCCCAGGACGGCGGCCAGCGCCCCGCCCGCCACCCACCACACGGCGTACGGCCCGGCCCAGCCGCTGTGCACGAGCGTCCCGACGAGCACCGCCGAGAAGGCCGCCGCGCCGAGCAGCACGGTCGCCCCCTGAGGGGTGATCCCGAGCCGCCGCAGCCGGTGGGCGAGATGGTCCGGGCCGCCGCGCAGCAGAGGTCGTCCGGCCAGCCGCCGCGCCACCACCACCAGGACGGCGTCGGCACCGGCCACCGCGGTGAGCGCGAACAGCACGCCCGCCCCGACGGTCTCCTCGTAACCCGCGCGGGCGGTCACGGCCGCCGAGGCGAGCAGAAACCCCGCGAACAGCGAGCCGCAGCCGCCGAGCGCCACGCGCGCGGGAGGCCAGTTGTGCATGAGGAAGCCGGTCAGCGCGGCCGCGAGCACGCTGAGCAGCACCGCGAGTCCGTCCAGGACCTCGAACGCCGCGCACGCGGCCACCCCGAACGCGGTGACCACACCGACCGTGCCGGCCACCCCGTCCGCGTGGTCCAGGGCCCGGAAGGCGAGCGCGACGAAGGTGATCCAGGCGACGGCCACCGCCCCCGCCCAGGCGCCGGTGTCGCCGTACGGCACGACGAAGGCCGCCGCCACCGCCGTACCGAGGACCAGGAGCCGCGTCCTGAGCCGCCACAGGTCCGCGACGAGCCCGAGCACGGCGACGGCCGCGGCGGCCAGCACCAGGGCGCCGATGTCCGGGCCGAGCGGGGCGATGCCGGACCAGTCGCCGGCGCCCGCGACCAGACAGGTGGTGAGCACCACCGCGACACCCCCGGACAGCGGAACGCGGCGCTGCCGCCGGCGCCGGTCGACGAGCCCGAGACGCAGGGCGGGCGGACGCAGCAGCGCGGCAAGGACGGCGGCGAGGAGCAGGGCGGTGGTGGCGGCGGCGATCCCGTAGAGCACGGATATAAATTAGTCATAAATGTACCAATTTGGTACGAATAACACGACGAGATCGCGCCCGCCTAATCCCTCTTTGGCCACTACGGTGGCCACGTCGGCACCCATGCGAACTGAGGTGACCCTCAGCGACTCAGATCACCCCATGGCCAGCTACAGTGCGACGCGGGTTGGGGGTAGTCTCAGACGGACTGCATAAGTTACCGCTTAGTAATTTCCCTCGCAGGCCCGAGGAGCCCCCTCATGCAACTCGCCGCGATCATCGTGTCGCTGGTCCTGACCGTGGTCGGCGTCGCGCTGCTCGCACGCGCCATCGGTCAGTTCGTCCGGTACTTCAAACTGGGCCAGCCGGTTCCGGCGGGCGCCCGTACGGACAACCCCTACGCGCGCAGTGTGACCCTGGTACGGGAGTTCCTCGGCCACACCCGGATGAACCGCTGGGGCATCGTGGGCTTCGCCCACTGGTTCGTCGCGGTGGGCTTCCTGACCCTGCCGCCGACCCTGGCGCAGGCGTTCGGCCAGCTCTTCCAGGCCGACTGGACGCTTCCGGTGATCGGCGGCTTCCTGCCGTTCGAGCTGTACATCGAGTTCATCGGCGTGATGACGATCCTCGGCATCGCCGTCCTCATCGCGATCCGTCTGCTGAACCTGCCGAGCCGTCCGGGCCGCAAGTCCCGCTTCGCGGGCTCCAAGGCGGGCCAGGCGTACTTCGTCGAGTACGTCATCCTCACCATCGGCCTCGCCATCTACGCGCTGCGCGGCCTCGAGGGCGCGATCCACCACGTGGAGCACTACGAGGCCGCGTACTTCGCCTCGTACCCGCTGGTCCTGGCCTTCAAGGGACTGAGCGTCGGCACGCTCCAGAACCTGATCTACCTCACCGCGATGGTGAAGATCAGCACCTCGTTCATCTGGATGATCGTGGTCTCGCTCAACACCAACATGGGCGTGGCCTGGCACCGCTTCCTGGCGTTCCCGAACATCTGGTTCAAGCGCGAGGCGACCGGCGGCACGGCCCTCGGCGGTCTCCAGCCGATGACCTCCGGCGGCAAGCCGATCGACTTCACCGACCCCGGTGACGACGACGTCTTCGGCGTCTCCCAGGTCGAGCAGTTCTCCTGGAAGGGCCTGCTGGACTTCTCCACCTGCACCGAGTGCGGCCGCTGCCAGTCGCAGTGCCCCGCGTGGAACACCGGCAAGCCGCTCTCCCCCAAGCTCCTCATCATGTCCCTGCGCGACCACGCGCACGCCAAGGCGCCGTACCTGCTCGCGGGTGGCGGCAAGACCATGGAGGGCGAGGAGAAGGCGTCCGAGGAGCAGCTCAAGGACGTCCCCGCCGCCGCCCTGGCCGAGGCCGAGCGCCCCCTCATCGGCACCGCCGAGGAGAACGGCGTCATCGACCCGGACGTCCTGTGGTCCTGCACCACCTGCGGCGCCTGCGTCGAGCAGTGCCCGGTGGACATCGAGCACGTCGACCACATCGTCGACATGCGCCGCTACCAGGTGATGATCGAGTCCGCGTTCCCGTCCGAGGCGGGCACGATGCTCAAGAACCTGGAGAAGAAGGGCAACCCCTGGGGCCTGGCCAAGAAGCAGCGCCTGGAGTGGCTCAAGGAAGTCGACTTCGAGGTGCCGGTCGTCGGCAAGGACATCGAGGACCTGTCCGAGGTCGAGTACCTGTACTGGGTCGGCTGCGCCGGCGCCTTGGAGGACCGGGCCAAGAAGACCACCAAGGCGTTCGCCGAGCTGCTGCACATCGCGGGCGTGAAGTTCGCGATCATGGGCGGCGACGAGAAGTGCACGGGTGACTCGGCCCGCCGCCTGGGCAACGAGCCGCTGTTCCAGGAACTCGGCATGGAGAACGTCGCCGCGCTGAACATGGCGTTCGGCGAGGACGACGAGGACGAGTCGACCAAGAAGCCGAAGTCGGCCAAGAAGATCGTCGCGACCTGCCCGCACTGCCTCAACACGATCGGCAACGAGTACCCGCAGCTCGGCGGCGACTACGAGGTCATCCACCACACCCAGCTTCTCCAGCACCTGGTGGACGAGGGCAAGCTCATCCCGGTCACCCCGGTCGAGGGCATCATCACCTACCACGACCCCTGCTACCTGGGCCGTCACAACAAGATCTACACGCCGCCGCGCGAGATCATGACCGCCGTCCCGGGCCTGCGCCAGCAGGAGATGCACCGCCACAAGGAGCGCGGCTTCTGCTGCGGCGCCGGCGGCGCGCGGATGTGGATGGAGGAGCGGATCGGCAAGCGCATCAACAACGAGCGCGTGGACGAGGCTCTGTCCCTCAACCCGGACATCGTCTCGACGGCCTGCCCGTTCTGCCTGGTCATGCTCACGGACTCGGTGAACGGCAAGAAGAACGACGGCAAGGCCAAGGAGTCCATCCAGGTCGTGGACGTCGCCCAGCTCCTCCTGGAGTCCGTCAAGACCCCGGTCGACGACGAGCCCCCGGCGGGCACGGCGGAGGCGGAGAGCGCGCCGGAGCCGGAGCCGGTGAAGTAGGCCACTCTCAGGGGTCCTTGGAGGACCTCGGGGGACCCCTAGGGGATGTCACAGCTCGGCCGCAAAGCCGGGTCCGGGAGCCCGGGCCCGGCACGTCACTCTGCGGGACCAGGTACGTTCGATGACGTGGCTGGATTCAGGATCGGACGCGGCGGACGGAACGACCGCGCCCCGCAAGCGCGACCGCAACACCCTCCCTACGGGCAGCAGGCGCCCCAGGGCCCGTCGGCCGGGCCCTCGGGGCCGTCGTACGGCTACCCGCAGGCACCGCAGCCGCCGTACGGCAGACCGTCCGGGAACGCCGGAGGCGGCTGGCCGGCGGCTCGCAGCGGACACGGCGGCGGTCATGGGGGCGGCCAGGGCGGGTACGGCGGTCATGGGGGCCATGGCGGACACCACGGCGGCCATGGCGGCCAGGGCGGTGAACCGGAGTACTTCGGCGACGGCGGCTACCCGCCCGGCCCCGGCGGACACGCCGCGCACGGCGGTCCTGACCCGTACGCGGCGAACAACCCGGGCCACACCCAGGCGTTCTCCGTCGACGACCACCACCACGCGCCCTACGGCCCGCCGCAGCCGTCCGGACCCATCGGTCCGCGGCTGCACTGGAAGGACCTGCTGCGGGGGATCGTGACGTCCCCCGACCGCACGTTCCTCCAGATGCGCGACTACACGATGTGGGGCCCGGCCCTCGTCGTCACGTTCCTCTACGGCCTGCTCGCGGTGTTCGGCTTCGACACCGCGCGCGAGGACGCGATCAACGCGACGCTGTCCAACGCCATCCCGATCGTCCTGACGACGGCCGTGGCGATGGTGTTGTCGTTCTTCGTCCTGGGCGTGGTCACCCACAGCCTGGCCCGCCAGCTCGGCGGCAACGGCGCCTGGCAGCCGACGGTCGGCCTCTCCATGCTGATCGCATCGCTCACGGACGCCCCGCGTCTGATCGTCGCGATGTTCTTCGGCGGCGACGCGTCCTTCGTCCAACTCCTCGGCTGGGCCACCTGGGTGGCCGCGGGCGCCCTGCTGACCCTCATGGTCCGCCGCTCCCACGACCTCCCCTGGCCGAAGGCCCTGGGCGCCTCGGCGATCCAGCTCATCGCGCTGCTGTCGATCGTGAAACTGGGCACGTTCTAACTCCGCCGGTCGTCAAGACGTACGACGCACAGGGCCCCGGTTCCTCACGAGGAACCGGGGCCCTGCCCACACGCTAGGACCGCCCCCTCCGATGGGTCCCCCACCCGACCGCGGCCAGAATCGTGACGACGAAACCGGCGGCTTCCGTCGTGTCCGCGGTGTCGGCGATGACCCTCTTGAAGCACAGCACCTCAGGGCCTCCAGCCGCTCACCGCCAAGTAGTGGGCTGGGGGCCCTTGTGGGGCGCTGTGATACAACCCTTTCCGGAAAGCTTTTTTGGATTCCTTGATATCGACTTACTAATGATCGCATATATCAAATAATGACGCCCCGTTGGCCTTCAATTACAAGGCTATTCATCGATCTCACCCCTACGGTCTAGGGTTACCGAATGAACAGCAACCCCTGGTTCGTGGTCGAGGACCCCGAAACAGACGGCGAGGAGCCCTGGGCCTTC
Source organism: Streptomyces sp. CAI-85 (assembly GCF_013363615.1). Lineage (NCBI taxonomy): Bacteria > Bacillati > Actinomycetota > Actinomycetes > Kitasatosporales > Streptomycetaceae > Streptomyces > Streptomyces sp. CAI-85. The sequence goes on from NZ_JAANNX010000013.1 coordinate 5,567, forward strand.
GACGCGGGCGAGTTGGCCTTCATCGAGGCACTCCAGACCCTGGCCGCCTCCTGGCGCGTGGCTCTGGCCCACAGCAGCGTGGGACGCCCCGAGGACGACTCGTCCCTGATGGTGTGGGTCTCCCTGAGCGACGGTCAACCGCGCCTGGTACTAGGCGAATGGGCGGTGCACTTCTACGGCACACACGTGCGGGCCGGCAGCGTCTGCGACCAGCTCTTCAACCTCGACGAGACTCCCGCGAGCGGCTTCTTCCGCGCGAGCGGGCCGGCGGAACAGCTAGCCGAACGGTGCGCCGCCTGGTTCGAGGCGATCCTGACCCGACCGGTCCTCCGCATGGAGTGGCTGAGCCTGGAGAAGGTGTACGCGACAGGCTGGATCTTCGCGGACACGGCACAACCCCTGGGCGGCAGCAGGGACCACACCCTCACGCCCACGTCCCGCTGGAACCGCCGCACCCCGCACTCCCGCCACCACCGCTGCACCCCGATCCGCGGCGACGCGGAGCCCCAGCCAGAACTCCACGCGCACCTCTGCCCGTACGGCCCGAGGAGACGCTGACGCCGCAGCCCTGCTTGAGAGATCGGCGCCGGTGCTCAGAGCGCCTCTCTGGAGGGAGTGACCGGCTCCCCCGCCTTACGAACCACGGGCAGGACACTCCACGGGAAGTTGATCCACTCGTCGGTCCGCTTCCACACGTACTCGCATTTCACGAGGGAGTGGGACTTCTCGTAGATGACCGCGCTGCGCACCTCGGCGACCGTGTCGAGGCAGAAGTCGCGGACCAGCTTCAGGGTTTTGCCGGTGTCGGCGACGTCGTCGGTGATCAGGACCTTCTTGTCGGAGAAGTCGATCACGTTGGGCACGGGCGCGAGCATGACCGGCATGTCGAGCGTCGTGCCGACCCCCGTGTAGAACTCGACATTCACCAGGTGGATGTTCTTGCAGTCGAGCGCGTACGCCAGCCCGCCCGCGACGAAGACGCCGCCGCGGGCGATGGAGAGGACGATGTCCGGCTCGTAGCCGTCGTCGGCGATGACCTGCGCCAGTTCACGGACGGCGGTGCCGAAATCCTCGTAGGTCAGGTTCTCGCGACGGTCGGTCATCCGGCGCTCACACCTGCGTGCGGTGGAAGTTGAGGAAGGACCGGGAGGCGGTCGGCCCGCGCTGACCCTGGTAACGGGAGCCGTACTGCTCACTGCCGTAGGGGTGCTCGGCCGGCGAGGAGAGCCGGAACATGCAGAGCTGCCCGATCTTCATGCCGGGCCAGAGCTTGATGGGCAGGGTGGCGAGGTTGGACAGTTCGAGGGTCACGTGCCCGGAGAAGCCGGGGTCGATGAACCCGGCGGTCGAGTGCGTGACAAGACCGAGCCGGCCGAGGGAACTCTTGCCTTCGAGGCGCGACGCCAGATCGTCCGGGAGGGTGATCACCTCGTACGTGGACGCGAGCACGAACTCACCCGGGTGCAGGATGAACGGCTCGTCCCCCTCCGGCTCCACGAGCCGCGTGAGATCGGCCTGCTCGACGGCGGGGTCGATGTGGGGGTACCGGTGGTTCTCGAACACCCGGAAGAAGCGGTCGAGGCGTACGTCGATGCTCGACGGCTGCACCATGGATTCGTCGTAGGGATCGATCCGTACCCGCCCGGCGTCGATCTCGGCCCGGATGTCCTTGTCTGAGAGAAGCACGTCCCGAGGATACGCAAGGCGCGCGGACCGACCGCCACCGGACGTCCGCGCGCCTCTGGCCTGTCCTTTACGCCTTCCCGATACCCACGGCCACCGGCACGGGCACCGCGCTGCGGAGCCGGGCACAGCGGGGACACCGGACGAGCCGTCCGGGACCGAGCCGCTCGGCCTGCTGCATCGGGAACGAAGTGGTGCTGAACACGTGCCCATCGGCACAACGGACGACGGTGCGCTCCATCAAGTCCTAGAGTCCCTTCCCCAAGAGCCGCGTCCGACTGCTGCTCGCCGGACACCGAAAGCCACATTACGGGACGAACGGGACGACCCTCCAGGCGGCACTCCGACCCCGTCGGACCCCGCTCGCGGGCCCCCACGGTACGCCCCAACTCCGCCCGCCCGCACCCGGATCCCATCCCCTGAAACGCACTCAGCCCCCGGGCTTCGACGCCGGGGGCCGCACATGAGGTAGAGTGACGGGGCGATCGGACACCGGACGAATCCGGCGTCTTACGCGGGTGTAGTTTAATGGTAGAACATCAGCTTCCCAAGCTGAGAGCGCGAGTTCGATTCTCGTCACCCGCTCTTCTCAAAGCCCCGGACCAATGGTCTGGGGCTTGCTTGCTTATTTATGAGCCGTCGCTTACGTGGTCAGGTCCGTCCCTGCCGTAGATGGCGGGAAGCGGCGAGGCAGGAGGACAGCCATGTCGCCTCCCCACGGTCAATGATCAGGTCCGCAACGGTGATCATCCCGTCCATCGGGCCGTCGAGCCGAATCGAGTGGTCACCGACGGGGAACATCTTCCAGTCCGCGTCGCTGTGCCAGAGTCGAGCGGTTTTCTCGCCCCGCCGCTGCGCGAACACGATTTCCTCTCCGAACTCGTTCATGAAGTACCCGACGTAGTCCTTGTCTGTGATCTCACCGCCGCACAAGCGGGCCAGGAGCTGTTCGATCGCGGGTGGCGTGTCGGTCATGCGAGGGACTCCTCGTCCGGTTCGGGGTCTGCGTCCTGCCGTGCCGATGACAGAGCCAGCATGCGGGAGGCTGAGTCCAGCAGGGTCTCGTATGTGATCACTTCTATGCGCGCCTGATGCGTGTTGTAGGTCCGCAGTGTCTCCGCGATCTCTTGGGAGGTGACGTCCCCAGTCACGTACCGCGGGTGTCCAATCACAACCGTCGCCGATGCCCGCCGGGTGTCGACTCCGTGCTCGGCCAGGATGCTCGGGCGGTTCTCGTCCATGGCCCGGAGGTAGTTCTGCGCCTGGGAGACCGCGCGGTGCGCCGGGGCGCCCAACATGAGGTGACCGGAGCGTCGTATGACCAGGTCCTTGATGTTGGCGCGCTTGAGCTCCACCACGTGCAGGGAACCGTCGCCGCGCAGGAGCGGGATGTCGAGGATGGTGTCCGGGGTGTACTGTCGGCGTGCCAGTTCGGCCACGAAGGCCCCGCCGAAAATCCATTCCTGGTTCTTCAGACAGTCATGGAGGGCACTCTCGGAACTGTCCGGGTCCTTCACCATGGTACGCAGGGACGCGAGGCCGACCTGCCTGGCTCGCAGTTCGAGTAACTGGGCCAGCATGCCGGCGTCGACATCGGCCAGGACGTCGCTCATCATCCGGGCGGCCTCAGCGGAAGCAGGGCGGGGCAGGTTGCGGAGGACCAGTTCCATGTGCCCGTATTCCTGGAGCCGCCTCGTCTCCTTGGTGGAGAGCCGGATCCCGCCCTCCCCGTCCCCAAGGCCCAGGTAGTCGACGGACTGGGCTATGCCGCGAAAGAGGTCACGGGCGTCTGCGGCGCTCGCGCCAGGCTTGTCGCGGCACAGGACGTCCAGGACGGCAACGGCCCTGTCCGCACCCAGTGCGGCCACTTTGCGCATATATTCTTCGCTGCGCTGTCGGGCTTCGTCGTCGTAGTAGTTCTCAAGGGTGTCAAGAAACAGTTCGCCTCCTGCATAGACGGCGAAGCGCTGAAAGCGCTGGGCCAACGCGAAGTTGCCCTGGAGAATGGCCTCTTGGGCCACATCCTCCAAGGCGTTCACCAACGGCCGGCCCTTGCCGTAGGTCCTGCCGCGGCCGCCCATGATGTGCAGCACTGCATCGACGCGCTCCCGGACGCGCGCATCCTCCGTCAGTTCCCGTGCTGTCTGGACCAGTTGCCAGAGTATGGAGCCGGATCGAAATGTCGTCACGCGGGCACACTAGGGCCGACCACTGACAACCACGCGGCAGCAGTCTCTTTGCACGAGCGAGGGCGTTCCTCGACTGGAACGCCAGGCCCAGTCCGGCTCGACTCCTCTGCCCGCCCGAGAAACGCACTCTGCCCACCAGCCTTCGCGCCCCGAGCCCATAGCGTGCCCGTGAGTTCGGACAACCATGGTCTGCAGCGGCGCGATCCAGCTCGCACGACGGCCCCGATCAAATGCCATCTACGCAGGTCATAGGCATAGGGACCAGTCGAGCATCGTCGCTTCCCAAGCTGAGAGCGCGAGTTCGAGTCTCGTCACCCGCTCCATAACAACCCCCGGGTCGATGACCTGGGGGTTGTTTGTTGCCAGACTGGTGCAGGGTGTGGACGCTCCGCCCGCACCGGGTCGGAGCCATGCCGTGGTGATCGAATCGTTGCTGCGTCGCGTACAACCGTGAACAGCCCTTTCCCGTCCGACAGTTAGTCGCAGAGGGATGATCTTCTGGCCGGGGTGCCTATGCGCTCGGTGCGGACCGCAGGGGGAAGGACGGGTTCGAAGATGGGGAAGACGATGTGGCGCGCGGTGGTGGCCGGTGGAGCGGCGATCGTGTTCACAGGGGTGACTGCCGTGCCGGCCGGGGCGGCGGAGGGCGGGGTCTCGTTCAGCCGGGTCACGGTGAACGGCGGGAAGCCGATCGTGATCGGGGTCAATGAGGAGGTCGAGGTACGGGCCGCCTTCCGGATGACGACCAAGCTCAAGTTCGACTTCGGGCCGACGGTGCTTCCTTACCGAGGAAAGCTCAGCTCGGGGGACAGGCTGTACAGCGCCGTCATCACCAGCGACTGCAAGGTCGTGGACAAGGCGAAGGGGATCTGCGACGTCGACGAATGGCTGTACATCGACCCGCGACACGTCGACTTCGGGAACGAGGACGCCGGCACATGGAAAACTGCCGCTCAGGTCTATCTCCCTGGTAACGCCCAGGACATCGACGACGTGAATCTCCCGTTGCAGGTCAAGCGGGCCACACGCGTCACCGTCAACGCCTCGCCGGAGCCGGTCGCGGCCGGGAAGACGCTCACCGTCACCGGACGGGTCACACGGGCGAACTGGAACACCCACACGTACCAGGGGTACGCGGGTCGCACGGTGAGCCTTCAGTTCAAGGCGGCGGGCGCTTCCTCGTACACGAGGGTCAAGAAGGTGACGTCGAGTGGTACGGGGGCGCTCAAAACCACGGTGAAGGCCACCAAGCCGGGGACGTGGCGGTGGACGTACTACGGGAACTCCACCTCCGGGGCGAAGTCGTCGACCGGGGACTACGTCGCCGTGCGGTAGGCGAGCTCTGAGCAGGCGTTCCAGAACCGTGCCAGGTCGTACGGCGAAGACCCGGGGTGCGGGGAGTCTGTGCACGTGAGCCACCTTGATCGACCACCCGGGTCAGGGGCCGTGAGCGGTGGGATTCTGAACCCACGGCGTGGCCCGCGCGGGCGGCCCGCAGATCTGTTCCTCACAGACATCGTCACGTAGCCTCTCGGCCCGTGAAGATCGCATGGGTGATGCGGAGCCGCAGACAGGTAGCGGCCACCTTGGAGGGCCTCCAACAGCTTTGCCTGGAAGGCAAGTACGAGGAGGCCGAGGCCGGAGCCCGAGCGCTGGAGGAAGAAGCGGGGCGCCTACGTCGGCGAGGTCGGCGACTCGCGGTGGGGTGGTACGCCAAGACTCTGGCCACGGCGGTGGCCTGTGCCCACGGGCGTGGGGCACAGGTGCTGGAGGAGCTGGAATCACTCATAGCAGAGTTGCGTGGGATGGACGGTCCCGAGCGGGTACTGCTGCTGTTGATCCGGACCAACCGCATGACGGTCCTCAGCGAGGCGGGGCGCCACCACGAGGCCGAGGCGGAGGGCCTGGACATACTGGGCGACCTGACTCGGCTCAAGCATCTGACACCGGTGTGGCGCCTCGAGCTGAGCGTTCTGGACAACCTGGCCGAGGCGCTGTGCGGGCAGGGTCGCTACGAGGAGGCCGAGGCCATCGCCCGGGGGAATCTTCCCCGCGCCGAAGGGGCGGCCGTCGCTGCTCTGCACAGCGGCTTGGTGCGCAGCCTGAACGGGCAGAAGCGGTACGACGAAGCGCTCACCGAGGCGCAGCGGTTCACCCCGCGCTGGGATCGGGGACGGAGCGGCGATCTGGGCATAGCCACGGCCGTCGCCCTGCATGGCCTGGGGCGCCGAAGCGAGGCGGAAGCGACGGTCCGTGAGGCGCTGAACGAATGCGAGCGGTTTCTGCATCCGGACCACCCTCGTGTCGGGGAGGCCCGCACACTGCTCACCCGCATCACCGCCGAGGATCCTCCGGCGCCGACAGCCGAGCAGGCCACGCACTGACTGCGGCGGCCCCCTCCCGCCAGGTCGAAACCGAGCGGGGGAGGGCTGGCGATGTCCTCACCGCAGACGTCGACCCGACGCCCGTTCGGGGGAGGTCGTGACCGGTCCGCCGGCGTTCGCCGTGTCTCGCCGGTGCCTGTGTTCAGCGGTATGCCCATTGCGTGCCCTCCAGGCCGGGCCATCAGGCGACGGTGTACTCGGCATCCCCGAAGTCTGCGACCACGCGCAGTCGGCCGCCGAGCGCTTCCACGTAGGCCCGGAGGGTCGCGACCTCCGCGCGATCCAGCTCGCCGTGCTCGATCGCGGAGACCCTGGGTGCTGAAACCCCCATCGACGCGGCCACCTGGCGCTGAGTCAGTGCCTGTTCGCGCCTGAGCTCGGCAAGCTTGTGAGCACGTACCTCGGCTGTCAGCCGGTCCATGGCCGCTTGCTTCTCCTGAGCCGACCGCACCGGCAGCCCAGCGGCCGCACGCCGCTCGCGCGCCTTGCGCTTGGTTTCCTCCCAGCCCACGGTGCTCATTCATACTCCCTGGTTTCGAGATCGGCCAGATGTGTCCGATACCGCTCCTCGGCAAGCGGAATGTTGATGTCGTACCAGCGCTGCCAGTTCCCGGCTTTGTCACCAGCCACGAGCAATACCGCCCGGCGCACCGGATCGAAGGCGAAGAGGATGCGGATCTCGCTGCTCCCGGATGACCCTGGCCTCAGCTCCTTCAGGTGATGGTTCTCAGCACCCTTGATCCGATCGACGAGCGGACGGCCGAGCGTTGGACCCGTGGAGGCCAGCATGTCGATCGCGTCTTCTACCTGTTCAGCGCTGTCCCAGTCCTCTTCGGCGAGCGTCTCGAACCACGCCGCGACCTCTCCGACAAGGACCACTTCCCATTGAGCCACAGCCGCCATGTTAACGCAAGCATTAACTTAACTACGGCGATCTGTGAATCCGGGGCCGATGCACGAGCCGGTACTGGGCATGCAGCGACGTGTCTTTCACGCGTCCTGGCCTATGGCCGCCGAGATGCCCGCCATGTGGTCCGTGCCTGCCGATGTACAACCAAGCTGCCGTGCCGGTCGTCTGATCACGCAGGTCAAGTGACTGATCGGATTGCTCGGCCCGACGGAGACAACACGGCGGGCCCTCATACCTACGTGAGGAAACACATGCACAGACAGGTCGCGCCCGCAGTTGTGGCACTCTGCGGTTCTCTGGTTCTGGGTGGGCTCGCGGCCTCTGACGCCAGTGCGGCCGGTAACGGTCCCAAGATCACCAAGGTGGTCGTCAACGGGGGCAAGAACATCGTGGTGGGTCCTACTGCCGTAACCCACTTCACCGCGACCGTGACCGCCTCCGACACCGCTGCCGGCGTGAAGCAGACATGGCTCGACCTCTGGCACGGCAGCGGCGCCTACGACGACCATGACGGCGCGATCGCCCGCGCCGGCGAGCTCAAGTGCACCGTGGTGAGCTCCACTACGACCACCTGCACGAGCTCCTTCCAGGTCAAGGCCAATGCCAGGGCCTACACCAACGAAGTGGCCAACGCGCTCGCAGGCATCTGGCACGTCAGCCCGGGCGCCGTCTCCGGCAACAGGGTCCAGTCGTCGGACTACTCCTACAGCACCGTCAAGGTGCAGCGCGCCTCTCAGCTCACCGTCGACGCCACGCCCGAGCCGGTGAAGAAGGGCAAGACCGTCACCGTCACGGGAAAGCTGTCACGCGCCAACTGGGACACGCACAAGTACGCCGGCTACTCGGGCCAACCCGTCAAGTTGCAGTTCCGCAAGAAGGGCAGCAGCACCTACACGACGATCAAGACCGTCACGACCAGCAGCACGGGCACCCTGAAGACCACCGTGAAGGCCTCGGCCGACGGGTACTACCGCTACTCCTTCGCGGGTACGACGACGACGCCCGCGGTCAACTCCAGCGGTGACTTCATCGACGTGAGGTGAGCGGCGCCCCGGAGTCGGCCGCCTCCTCACGCGTCGACCGTGCCCGCCGTGACGTGGCCCCGGTGGCGGTCCGCGCGGAGTACTGCTCTGGCTGCTGTGAGGATGTCTTCGTCCAGGGTCAGTCGGGTGGTGAGGACCTGGAGGAGGCGGGTGTGCCAGACGTCGGGGTCCGAGTCGTAGGCGTGGAGGACTCGGGTGCCGTAGGAGTCACGTAGGCGGTGGTGGAGTTTTTCCTTCAGTGTGGCGTGGAGGTCTTGGACGGTTCCTGGGGCGGTGCCGGTCAGGCCGGGTGCCGCTCCTGTGGCCAGTGCCGTGGCCACCAGCTCCGCTTCGGTCACGCGGACCCCTTCGGTTGTGCGGGTTGTGCGATGTCGTGGCCGTCACGATGGTCGGGAGTGCTGCAATTCTGATGAAATTCCGATGACGTCGGCGTGAGAGAGCGGGGGTTCCGGGTGCTGCGGTTCGAGGTGCTCGGGCCGTTACGGGCCTGGCGGGGCGGGGATCCGCTGGAACTGGGGCCGGTCAAACGGCAGGCCGTGCTCGCCGCTCTGCTGCTGCGGCGGGGTGCCGTGGTCAGTCATGGCCGGCTGCTCGACTCGGTGTGGGGTGAGGAGCCTCCCGCCGGGGGTCACAAGGTGCTGGCCACGCACGTCAACTCGCTGCGGCGCGTTGTCGATTCGGCTCATACCCCGCCCGCACAGTCGGTGATTCGTAGCGGCAAGGGGTGGTATCGGTTCGTCGTCGACGGGGTTCGGCTCGATACGGCAGAGCTGGAGGAGCGGGGCGAGCAAGCGTTGCGGGCGGTCCGGGGTGGTGATCTGCCCGGCGCTGTAGACCAACTCTCCGACGTCCTCGCGCTGTTCCGGGGCGAGCCGCTCGCCGGGGTGCCCGGGCCCTTCGCCCAGGAGGAGCGGGAGCGTTGGGAGGAGCGGCGGCGGGCGTTTCGGGTGGAGTGGCTCAAGTGCCTTGTCACGCTGCGGCGGTTCGGGGAAGCGCTCGATGATCTGAGTGGGTTGTCTTCCTCCGAGAGTTACGACGAGACTTTGACCGGGTTGCGGATGCGGGCCCTCTACGGGCGTGGGCGGCCCTCGGAGGCGCTCCGTACCTATGAGGAGCTACGCCTGCGGCTGCGGGACGAGTTGGGGACCGATCCCGGTGAGGAGTTGCGCCGGGTGTATGAAGCCGTGCTGAATCAGGATGATTCGATGCTGCTGCGGCCGGATCCGGCGGTCGGGTCAGTGGCGCGGGAGTACGTCGTGCCCGCCGAACTTCCCCATGACATTCCCGGGTTCGCGGGGCGTGCCGGTGAACTCACCTTGCTTCATGAGCTGTTGGAGACCGTCTCGGGCAGCACGGTCGTCGTCTCCGCGATCGGTGGGGCCGCCGGGGTCGGCAAGACCGCGTTGGCCGTGCACTGGGCGCATCAGGTCCGTGATCGTTTCCCGGACGGGCAGCTCTACGTCAACCTGCACGGCTTCGATCACGACCGGCAGCCCCTTGGACCCGGCGAGGCCCTTGAACTGCTGTTGCGCAGTCTGGGGCTCGCGGCGTCGGAGATCCCTGCGCACCATGAGGCGCAGGGGCGGGTGTTCCGGACGCTGCTGGCCGGTCGGCGCATGCTCGTGCTGCTCGACAACGCGGCGTCTGCGGAGCAGGTGCGTCCGTTGCTGCCGTCCAGTCCGAGCTGTTGTGTTGTGGTGACCAGTCGTAATCGGCTCGGTGATCTCGTCGCCCGGGACGGGGCGCGGGTTCTGGCCCTGGGGCTGCTCCAGACGGACGAGGCGCGTGCGTTGCTTCGGCGGATCCTCGGGGGCGAGCGGATCAGTGGAGAGGGAGAGGCTGTTGGTGAGTTGATTCGGCTCTGTGGTGGGCTGCCGCTCGCCCTGCGCGTGGCCGCCGCGCGGCTCGCCGGGGATCCTGCCCTGCGTACGGCCGACCTCGTCGCCGAGATGCGGGAGGGCGGGAAGTTGGAGGCGCTGGAGTTGGATGCCGACGCCGACTCGCCTCTGCGTACGGCGTTCTCGGTGTCGTATCGGGTGCTGGCGCCCGGTGCGCGGCGGCTCTTCCGGCTGCTCGGGCTGTTTCCGGGGGCGGAGTTCACCGGGGAGGCGGCTGCGGCGCTGCTGGACTCGCCCCTGCCTCAGGCTCGGCGGCTGCTCGGGGCGCTGGTCTCGGCTCATCTGGTCGAGCCTGTGGCGGTGGGGCGGTATCGGTTCCACGATCTTCTTCGCGAGTACGCGCGGGAATGTGCGCTGGCGGAGGAGACGGCGGTGGAGCGGGACGCCGCCCTCGAACGGCTGTTGGTCTGGTACCTGTGTGCCGCTCGGGCCGTCGCGGGGCCCGGGCTTTTCCCTGAGCTGCCCGACGGGATCCGGGACATCGGCGTGTATCCGGGGCTGCCGTCGTCGGAGCGCGGGTCGTGGCTGGACGCCGAGCGGGGGAATCTGATCGCCGTCATCAGGTATGCCGCCCAGCACGGGTCCCGGCCCGTCGCCTGGTGTCTGACCTCGACGCTGTTCAGCCACTTCTGGGTCCATCTGCCGCGGAAGACGTGGCAGACCGTCGCGCAGACGGCGCTGGACGCGGCCGTGACGGACGGGGATCCGCGGGGGCGGGCGGCGACGCACTCCAGTCTCGCGGCGGCGGAGTGGGACCGGGGGCACGTCCGGCAGGCGATGGAGCATGCCACGCAGGCGCTGGATCTCAGCCGGGAGAACGGCTGGGTCATGGGCGAGGCGTCGGCTCTCGGGCTACGCGGGTTCGCGCGCTGGAGCATGGCTCAACTCGGCGGTGCGCACGACGACTTCTCCTTCGGTCTGCGCATCTTCCGTGAGGTCGGTCATCGTTACTTCGAGGGCTTCGGGATGATCGGTCTCGGTCTGGCATGCCGGGATCTGGGCCGGCTGCGCGAGGCGGCCGAGAACCTCGAAGGCGCTGTCCGGCTGGAGGCGGAGGACTACTGGTGGGACGCCGGATCGGCCCTTCAGATCCTGGGCGGGGTGTACTGGGAACTCGGCCGCCTCACCGACGGACTCGCGCTCCTCGGGGCGGAGTTGGAGTCCGGGAAGCGTGCCGGGTATCGGGACGGGCGCGCGATGATGCTGGACGCCCTGGCGAAGATCAACGTCGAACTCGGGCGCCATGGTGAGGGGTTGGAGCAGGCGGAGCGGGCGTTCGCACTGGTCGAGGACACGAAGCGGTACTGGGTCCAGTCGGGCATCCTCACCACGGTCGCCATGGCCCGCCGTCGGCTGGGCCAACCGGACGGCGCTCTCGCGGCCGGTGAGCAGGCGCTCGCGCTGGCCCGCGAGGCGCGATTCAGGCGCGCCGAGGCGGACAGCCTCCTGTCCCTCGCCCTCACCCATCAGCAAGCGGGCCGGTACTGCGACGCCCGCGCCTACGCCGATCAGGCGCTGAACCTGGCCCGCGCGCACTCGTTCCGCGTGGTGGAGGGCCAGGCGCTGACCGCCCTGTGCGAAACGGCCCTGGTCGAGGATGCGCACGGGTCGGCCGTCGAACTGGGCCGCGACGCCCTCGCCGTACACCGCGAAACCGGCCACCGCCTCGGCGAGGCCCGCACCTTGCTGACCCTCGCCCACAGCAGAACCGACACGGCCGACACCCAACTGCTGGAGCAGCAAGCGCGGTTGATCTACTCGGAGATCGGCGTTCCCGAGTCGGAGTACGAGAGTCTGGGCCGGTGATGGCTCCGGCCTAGATGGCCTGCGCCGACCTGCCCCGAGGGAGGCGCCGACGAGCGTGACCGCCGCTGTGGGCGCACCATGAAGCCAGTGGTGTGAAGGAGGGCGTGAGATGGGAAGTCGCGACCACTCTCAAGATCCGCAGGCATGGGGGCCACGTGAACCGCAACGGCCACCGCCGCAGGGTCCGCCACCGAAGAAGCGGCGGAGGGTGTTCCTGTGGGTCTTCCTGGCCATTCAGATTCTGTTCCTGATCTGGGTGATCACAGGCGCCGCCTCAGGTAGCGGCACACCCGAAGGATGCCAGGGGCTGACCGGCGACGAGTTGGACACGTGCAACGCCGCCAGTGATGTCGGGACGACGATCGGCGTGGGGCTGGTGATCGGCCTGTGGGCGGCCGTCGACGTCATCCTCGGATTCAGCTACGTGGTCTACCGGCTTGCCAGTCGGCGTACTTGAGGCACGCCGCCCGGCGCAACCTCAGTTGTCCACCCGGACCCGGCCCAGGCGGCTGACCATCGTTGGGTCTCGGTGGTCGAAGAAGGCTGAGCTGCCCGTGTCCAGGGTTGCGAGGGTGGCCATGTCTTCGTCCGTCAGGTGGAAGTCGAAGACGTTGAAGTTCTCCTCCATGCGGGATCGTTGGACGGATTTCGGGATGACGACCACCTCTCGTTGGATCAGCCAGCGCAGGACGATCTGGGCGATGGTGCGGTCGTGGGCCTTGGCGATGGGGGCGAGGACCGGGTGGGTGAAGAGGGCGTTCCTGCCCTCGGCGAAGGGGCCCCAGGATTCGAGTTGGACGCCGTGTTCGCGCATGAGGTGCTGGTCGGCGGTGCGTTGGTGGAAGGGGTGGGTCTCGATCTGGTCGACGGCGGGGACGACGTCGTTGTGGTCGATCAGGTCGACGAGCCGGTCGGTGTGGAAGTTGGAGACGCCGATGGCCCGGGTGCGGCCCTCGCGGTAGAGGTCCTGCATGGCGCGCCACTCGCTGTAGACGTCGCCGTAGGGCTGGTGGATGAGGTAGAGGTCTACGTGGTCGAGGCCGAGTTTGCGCAGGGAGGCGTCGAAGGCGCGTCTGGTGTTGTCCTCGCCCGGGTCCTGGACCCACAGCTTGGTGGTGATGAACAGCTCCTCGCGCGCGATGCCGCTCTTCGCGACGGCCCGGCCCACGGCCTCCTCGTTGCCGTAGGCGGCGGCCGTGTCGAGGAGCCGGTAGCCGACGTAGAGGGCGTCGGTCACGGCCTGTTCGGTCTGCTCGGGCGGGATCTGGTAGACGCCGAAGCCGAGGATCGGCATCTCGACGCCGTTGTTCAGGGTGACGGTCCGCATGGTGGTCCTGCCTCCTTCGGGGGCCGGGTCAGGAGAGGCCGCCCTGTTCACAGACACGGCGGGCGACCTCGCGGAGCTTGAGGTTGTTCTCCTGCGAATAGCGGCGCAGCACGGCGAAGGACTGCTCCTCGGTGAGCCGGTGGCTGCCCATGAGGATGCCCATGGCCTCGCCGATGACATGGCGGGTGGCGACGGCCTGCTCCATCTGGGCCTGCGTGCGGGCGCTGGAGAAGGCCACCGCGGCGTGCGAGGCGAGCAGCCAGCCGGCCAGTTCGCTGGCCTCGGTGAAGGCACCCGGCCGGCGCGAGTAGAGGTTCAGCGCGCCCAGTTCCTCGTCCTCCGTGAAGAGCAGGAAGCCCATCATGCTGCCGACGCCGAGGTCACGGGCGCGCGGGGCGTAGGCGGGCCAGCGGGTCTCGGTGGTGAGGTCGGCGATCCGGAAGACCGGTTCGTCCGTGCCGTGGCGGACGGCGTCGAAGCACGGGCCCTCACCCGCCTCGCCCTGCAACCGGTCGCTGTCCGCGACCAGCGGGTCGGTGGGGGCGAGGGAGCGCACCTCGGTGCCGTGCAGCATGAGGATCCCGGCCGCGTCGCATCCCTCGACCAGCTCGATGGCCGAGGCGGTGATCCGCTCCAGCGTGTCACCGACCGAACGCTGCGCCAGCAGATCGCGCGCCATGGCCGCCATCCGCTGCGCGAACTCCGCCCAGTCCATCCCGCTCGCCACGGTTCGCCTCCGGCCTGTCGTCCGTCGCCGCCGCGCGTCTCGTGCGTACGACCCGGTTCCCACCCTGCCACGACCACCCCGCCGGCGGACGGCAACGACGGCTTCGGCGGCCGCACCCCGCCATCGGGCCGTCGGGGGCGGAGCCGTCAGTGGGCGATCGTCATCAGCCGTGCCGCGGCCTCCTCCGGGGTGTCAGGGGGTACGACCAGCAGGTCCCAGCGGCTCCGGCCCGGGGCCAGCAGGGTGACGGTGTGCGGGGCGGACGCCGTCACGGTTCTGCGCAGTCGTACGACCTGGTTGCACACGAGGATCCGGCCGGGTGTCGCGGACCATGTCGAGCCGTTGACGGTGACGATGGTGATGTGCCCCCAGTCCGGCGGCAACCCGCCGAGGAGCAGCGGGAGTTCGGTGAGCAGGTCGTAGGAGCGGGGCCACCACGCGCCGTCGATGGGCCGGGGCGGGGTGCCGTGCGGCGCGAGGCTGAGGCGGAGGAGGGGCCGGGGCGGGGTGGTGAGTGGGGCGGTGGTCATGTCTGCTCCTGTCGGCGGCGGCCGCCCGTGCACGGCGGCGGCGATACACGGTCGGGTCACGCGGGAGTGCGGGTCGCCGGGCCGGTCGGTGAAGGCGTGACGGCGGTGGTGGGTGGTGGCGGCGGTGGGTGGCGGCCCGGCCGATGACGTCGCCCACCGCCGTCACCGCCGGGTACGACCGGGTACAGCCGGACACAGCCGGGTACAGCCGGTCGCCGCCGTCGCGTGCGGGCGCCGGTACGGCGGCGAGGGCGGCGGCGAGTCCGGAGGCCGCTACGGCGGCGAGGGCGGGATGCGGGTGCGGGTGCGGCTTCGGCGGCCATCGGGCGGAACCTGCCTCGAGCGCGAAGCACCCGGTGTGGTCGGACCACGAGGACGAGACCGGCCTGATTACCGGTGTACGAAGGATCCTCGTAGACCCAACCTACTCCGCCGCGCCCTCGGGAACCCGCGTCAGCCGGTCACGGGCCGAGGACCAGGGCGTGGCACGGCGCGTAGCGGAGCATGTCGTGGGCGCCCGAGGCGTCGGGTGCGACGGAGCGCCAGCCCCAGGAGCGCAGGGCGCGCAGCGTCATGGCGTCCTCGCGCTCCACCAGCGTGACGCCGAGGACACCGGGGACGCCGGGGACGCCGACGACGTCGGTACCGTCGGCACGGTCGGCGAGGCCCGCCATGTGGTCGGCGAGCAGGCGGCGCTGGAGGCGGCGGGCGAGGTTCCAGTCGCGGCCCTGGTGGTGGGTGCGCACCCGCGAGTGGACCACGAGCCCGGAGATCGCGAAGAGCCTCCCGGAGACGGCGAGCCCGAGCACGTCCCGGGGCAGATACCCGTCCAGACCGCGCCACCAGGGGCCGTCGGCGCGGACCGGGAAGCCGTACGCGCACCCCGCCAGGACGGCGCTCTCCCCGCCGGCCGGGGTCCCGGGCACGCTGCGCTCCGCGACGAGCAGGGCGAAGCCCGGCCGCTGCACCTCACCGGCGAGCCGGCGCAGGAACAGTTCACGATCGTGGTTCCAGGCCCGCGAATCGCCGCCGGCGGTCTGCGCGTACAGGTCGCCCAGTTCCGCCAGCCGGTCCTCGATCTGCCATCGGGACAGGGGGCGGATGCGCTCCCCTTCCAGGGGCGACGGCCCCTGCGGGCCCCGCCGGCCGGGCACGTTCACGGTCATGTGGCGCGTCCTGCCCCAGGTCCGGACAGAGCCGGCCCGGCGTCGTGGTTCGCCGAGAACGGCGCCGCGTGGGAGCGGGCGCGCGAAGAGCCCTCGGCCACTTCACCGTACTCCCGCGGGCGGCCCGCGAGACGAGTCGGGCGTGACCGGGCGGGAGTACGGTGGACTTACCGGGGGCCGCGGCAGAGGAGAAACGCAGTGACGTCCACGCACGCGACACGGCCGGGCCACTCGGACGGCACGGACGGCGCCGCCCAGGCGTTCCCGGAGGCCCCGCCCGAGGACGAGGGTCTCGCCGAGGTACGCATCATCGCGGCCGACCCCGATGTCGCCCGCCGGGTCGCGCTCGTCCTGCGCGAGGTCTTCGCCGGCGACGAACCGCGCAGCTACCCCACGGGCCCGGACGGCCGCGGCACCCTGCTCCATCTCACGGTCGACACCCGCACCGCCGACGGCCTCCCCTCCGCGCCCTCGGACTGGCTGGACACCAGCCGCTCCCACGCCCGCCGCTCGCACACCGACGAACCCGGCTGACCGCACGCCGACGCCCACGAGACAGGCAGGTGAGCACCGTGCCCGGCACCGATCCCCCGCCCGCCCCGCCCGCCCGGTCCACGCCGCCGGCCACGGGCCTCCTCTCGGAGGGCGTGCACACCTCCGCGCGGCCGGGGACGGCCCTGCTGCGGCTGGAGACGACCGCCGACCGCCGAGGTGTCCTCGACGGCGGGTGGTGGCCGCGCTCGCGTGACATCGCCGTCGAACTGCCCGGTCTGATCAGTGTGTTGACCGAACACATCGGGCCCGTCGTCCGGGTCGGACTGGACTCCGCCGCCTGGGACGGGCTGCCGACCCGGCTCGTCGTCGACGACCACGTCGTCCACATCGACGCGTCGCCGGTGGGTGACGACACGGTCCTGGTCACCCGGGGCGACCAGGACCTCTTCTCATTGCTCGTCGTCCCGCCGGACACACCCCCCGACGCGGCACGGTCCGCGATGGCGCAGGCCGCTCGTGCCGACAACCGCGAGAACGCCGAGCACATCCTCGCCGTCACCCGTGCCGAGCCCACCGACACCATCACGGAGGACCGCACATGATGCACGCCGCCGACGTCAGGGAGTGGCGGGACCACGACGTGGTCGACGCCAAGGGAAAGAAGATCGGCGTCCTCGAAGCCGTCTACGTGGACACGGCCACGGACGAGCCGGCCATGGCGACGGTCCGCACCGGGCTGCCCACTCGCCAGCGTCTGGTCTTCGTCCCGCTCGTCGAGGCCGTCCTCGGGCCGGACTACGTCAGGGTCCCGCACGGCAAGGGGGAGGTCCGCAAGGCTCCCTCGATCGGCACGGACGACATCCTGCCCGCCGAGCAGGAGGAGTCGATCTTCGTCTACTACGACATGGCGTACCGGCCGGGCGTCAACGGTGAACGTCAACTCGCGCGCCGCTGACCACCCTGGGAACCCGAGACACCCGAGGAGCTGGTCCGCTTGCTGGTGACCTTTCTGCTGCTCCTGCTCGTCGCCGTCGTGCTCGGCATCATCGGCGCGGCGGCGGAGGGCCTGGGCTGGCTGCTGGCCGTCGGCATCGCGCTCTTCGTGGCCGATGTCGTCCTCGCCGTGACGGTGTGGTCACAGCGCGCCCGCCGACGCCCAGTACGGTGACAACGACGATGTCCGCACCTCCACGAAATCCTGTCACGCCGACGACACCTTTTCGTACCCTGCGGAGTTAGGGTTGGGGCAGGTCCCCGAAACGAAGGTGCCATGCCCGCTGAGCAGACCCCGGCCGCCGGGAATCTCGACGACGACGACTACCCCGCCTACACCATGGGCCGGGCCGCCGACATCCTCGGCACCACACCCGCCTTCCTGCGGGCCGTCGGCGAGGCCGAGCTGATCACTCCGCTGCGTTCGGAGGGCGGCCACCGCCGGTACTCGCGCCGCCAGTTGCGCATCGCGGCCCGCGCCCGGGAGCTGGTCGACCAGGGCACGCCCATCGAGGCCGCGTGCCGGATCGTCTCGCTGGAGGACCAGCTCGACGACGCCCTCCGGCAGAACCAGGACATGCGCCGACGGCTCGACGAGAACCGCGCGAATATCTAGTCCGGCCGTTGCAGATATGCCAGGGCCAGCCGGATGACATTCCCCGACCCGTGCCGAAAAGACCTGGGGCCCGCCAGGCGACCTGTGTTAGCGTGATACCAGTTGCAGTTTTGGTTACCAGAGATTTGTTTTCTTTGCAGAGCTTTCCGGATCTTTCCGGAGGGGTGATCATCGCGGCGACTCGGATCCGCAAAGTGCGGGTTCTGGCACTGCCCCCCAAGGGAGATTCAATATGGCATCTGGCACCGTGAAGTGGTTCAACTCGGAAAAGGGCTTCGGCTTCATCGAGCAGGAGGGTGGCGGCCCGGACGTGTTCGCCCACTACTCGAACATCGCCACGTCTGGTTTCCGTGAGCTTCAGGAAGGCCAGAAGGTTACCTTCGACGTCACGCAGGGCCAGAAGGGCCCCCAGGCCGAGAACATCGTTCCCGCCTGACGCTGACGCGAACATCCTGTGACTGGGGCCCGCACCATTGGGGTGCGGGCCCCAGTCAGTTGTTTTCCCGGCCGTCCCGTGCGTCGTCGACGCCGCTGACGTCCCGGAGGCCCCTCATTCGCAGGGGCTCGCGGGTTTCCCGCTCAATCGCCGACCCGGCTTCTTCACGCCGCGTGACTCGGCCTTCGCTTTTTACCCGGCTCATTCTTGTGATTCTCGGCGCGGCCTCCGCCGCCGACCGGAATTCCTCGATACGCCGCATCGAGGAAGGTTCCCCATGAACCGCACCCGCCGAACCGGTGGCTCCGACCGCCTCCGCGCCGACCGCACCGACCGCAGTTCCACCCGTACGACGGGATCGGCCCGCGGCGGCCGCTCCCGTGCCCAGGAGCCGGGCCGCCAGGGTTCCCGCCCGGGCACCGGACGCTCGAACGGCCGACGGCCCGGCGCGAGCACCCGCCGCCAGGAGTTCGCCCCGCCGGTCACCCTCACCGAACCGCTGCCCGCGGTCGAGACGTTCGCCGAACTCGCCATGCCCGCACGGCTGCTGGCGGCCCTCGGCACCGAGGGCGTGACCGTGCCCTTCCCGATCCAGGCGGCCACCCTGCCGAACACGCTGGCAGGGCGGGACGTCCTGGGCCGCGGGCGCACCGGCTCGGGCAAGACCCTCGCCTTCGGCCTCGCCGTCCTGGCCCGGCTCGACGGACGGCGGGCCCAGCCCCGGCAGCCGCTCGCCCTGGTCCTCGTCCCCACCCGGGAACTGGCCCAGCAGGTCACCGACGCGCTCACCCCGTACGCCCGCGCCCTGCGGCTGCGGATCGGCACGGTGGTGGGCGGCATGTCCCTCGGTCGGCAGGCGAGCGTGCTGCGCGGCGGCGCCGAGGTCGTCGTCGCCACGCCCGGCCGTCTCAAGGACCTCATCGAGCGCGGCGACTGCCGACTGGACCAGGTCGAGGTCACCGTCCTCGACGAGGCCGACCAGATGGCCGACATGGGCTTCATGCCGCAGGTGACCGCGCTGCTCGACCAGGTCGCCGACGGCGGCCAGCGGCTGCTGTTCTCGGCCACCCTGGACCGCAACATCGACCTCCTGGTGCGGCGCTACCTGCACGACCCGGTGGTGCACTCGGTCGACCCGTCCGCGGGCGCCGTCACCACCATGGAGCACCATCTGCTCCACCTGCGCGAGGACGACAAGCACGCCGCCGCGACCGAGATCGCCGCCCGCGAGGGCCGGGTGATCATGTTCCTGGACACCAAGCACGCGGTGGACCGGCTGGCCAAGCACCTGCTGTCCGTCGGCGTACGGGCCTCGGCGCTGCACGGCGGCAAGTCGCAGCCGCAGCGCAACCGGACGCTCGCGCAGTTCAAGGACGGGCACGTCACCGTCCTGGTGGCCACCAACGTCGCCGCCCGCGGCATCCACGTCGACAACCTCGACCTCGTCGTCAACGTCGACCCGCCCACCGACCACAAGGACTACCTGCACCGCGGCGGCCGTACCGCACGGGCCGGCGAGTCCGGCACGGTCGTCACCCTCGTGCTGCCGCACCAGCGCCGCACGATGGACCGGCTGATGGCAGACGCCGGGATCACCGCGCGTACCGCCCGGGTCCGCCCCGGCGAGGCCGAACTGAGCCGTATCACCGGCGCCCGCACCCCCTCCGGGGTGCCCGTCACGGTCACCGCACCCGCCACGCCGTCGGCCGGCGGGCGGAGCGAGCGCGCGGGATCCGGGCGAAGCCGCAGGGCACGGGCCGCCGGTCGCGGTGGCGGCGGCGGACGTGGGGGCAGCGGCGGGGGCGGTATCGGCAGTGGCGGGTCCGGCACGCGGGCCGGGGCCCGGACCCGGCGTCCCGCTCCGAGGGACATCCCGTAGCGCCCGGCACGGCCGCCCCAGGACCGATGTCCCCCGCCCCGACGCAGAGGAGAAGCTCTTGACGCCGACCACGACCCACGCACCGCCGGCCGCCGGAACCATCGACGGCACCGGTCTGACCGCCCGTGACGCCATGTACGCCCTCGGCCCCCAGGTCGACGACCACATGACCGTCGACGTGGCCCTGTCCGTCCTCATCGGCGCACGCGTCCCGCACCTGCTCCTGCGGGACGACGATGGCCGGTGCGCGGGACTGGTCACACGGGCCCAGCTCGCCGCCCACCGCGGCGGCTCCTGGTACAGCGACCGCACCCGGCTGCGGGACATCCCGCTCGACCGCGGCCCGTTCACCTCGTCCGCGACCGTGCTCGGCGAGGCCGAGGACGCCATGCGGGTGCGGACCCAGGACGTCTCGCCCGTCGTCGACGAGCACGGCTACGCCCTGGGCGTCCTCAGCCTTCCCCTGTGACTAGGCTGTTCAGGTATGACGCACCCTGACGACCTGCTCGTCGCGATCGCCGCGATGGTCGAGTCGCGGCACAGCAGCCAGATGTCCCTGACCGTGGTGGTTCCGGGAGCCGTCATCACGGGACGGCTCGCCCCCGAGGCCCTGTGGAAGGAGCGGGTGGCCGAAGTCCTGCGGGACTCCGATCACCTGGGGCGGTTCGCTACCGCCTTCACCGCCTCCCACGGCGACAAGGAACCCACTCACCTGCACTTCCATGTGGCCCGCATCCTCCAGGGCAGCTTCGGCATCCCCGACTCGGGCGGCATGTACCGCGTCGCCCTGGAGGACGTGAGCGCCTGGACGATCGGGGACATCGGCTACTCCGACCAGTGAGGGCCGTACGCATCCGGCCGGTGAGCCCGTACGCATCCGGCCGGTGAGGCCCGTACGCACCGCGACACCCGGTCGCCGCCGTTCGGTTCATACGGCGGCGACCTGCGGCGTCCACGTTCGTGCCGAACCTGTGATGTGGTCGACCGCAGCCAACGGGACCCCTCCGGGCGCATACTGGGGTCAATGACTAAGCCTGCTGCTCCGAAGCGCCATCTGCCCACCAGCCCGTTCAAGGCTCCGGCCGTGCCGGCGCCCAAGCACTTCGCCGTGGGCGACCAGGTCACCCATGACATGTACGGCCTCGGCCGGGTCATCGGCATCGAGGACGGAATCGCGGCTCTCGTCGATTTCGGCTCGGCGCAGGAACGGATCCTGAGCCCGTACGCCAAGATGACCAAGCTCTGACCGGTTCATCGTCAGACCGCACCACGGCACCACGGCACCACCGCACACGAAAAGGGAGCACTCCCATCGAGCTGACCTCGCTGTTCTCCGCTGTCGAAGGCGCGCACCACCGCACCGCGGCCGTACTGCCGCCTCCGGCGACCGACCCCTTCCAGGCCCCCGACTTCGGGGACGACGAGACCTTCGCGTCCGACGACGCGCCAGGACAGGTCTCCGGCAGGGGCGCGGCCTGACCCGGGGCCGGTAGGCAGCCGGGTCCGTAGCGTCCGAGCCCACCGGACCGAGCCCACCGTGCCGAGTCAGCGGGGCCGACAGCGGGACCACACCCGCGCCGCCTCCTCCGCCGCGCCCGGCGCCGACAGCAGCAAGGGCTCGTCGTGGGCGGGAAGGCCGGGCAGCGCGAGCGCGCCCGCCTCCTGGGCGATCAGCAGGGCCGGAAGCCCGTCGACCGCGTGGAACTCACCGATCGCCGCCGCCGTCGCCCGTCCCGCCGCCACCTGGACCAGCGACAGGGCCGTCGAGCCCATCACCCGCACGGTGCAGTGGCGGGCCGCCAGTTCCGCGAGCAGCGCGTCCATGCCCGGCCAGTGGGCGTGCGCGGCCCACTCGGTGAGAAAGACATGGCCGGTCAGCGTGGTGTGACCGGCGGCGCGCACCGGGGTGCCGTTCAGACGCGCGCCCCGGCCGCGGACCGCGGTGAACGTCTCGCCGCGCCACGGATCCGCCACCACGCCCAGCAGCGGTGTGCCGTCGGGCGCGGCCAGGCCCAGGGAGAAGGAACACCAGCCGAGGCCGTGCGCGAAGTTGGTCGTGCCGTCCACCGGGTCGACCACCCAGTGCGGGGCGTCCGGACGGCCCTCGGTGGTGCCGTACTCCTCGCCCACGATCCCGTGCCCGGGGAACGCCTCGCCGAGCACGTTCCTGACATGCGTCTCCACCGCCTCGTCGGTGTCCGTGACGATGTCGGCGGGGCCGTCCTTCTGACGTACGGCGGCGGCACCGTACGCGCCACCGGTCCCGGCGTCGCGGATCGTCCGCGCCGCCCAGGCGGCCAGTTGCGTGGCGACGGCGAACGCGCGGTCGAGGTCGGGGTCCAGATCCAGGTCCAGGTCCAGGTCCACGAACATCTCCTCTCCCCACCGATGAGTTCCCGTCCGGACGCCGGTCATACAGAACGACCGACATCGCAACCGACGGGAGAACCGCTGCCATGACCGCCGCCGTGAAGGGCCCCGCGAGCTACTTCCCCTCCATCGAGAAGAAGTACGGCCGGCCGATCGCCGAGTGGAAGGACCTCATCCGCGCCTCGCCGCTGACCCGGCACATGGAGCTGGTGACCTGGCTGAAGTCCGAGCACGGTCTCGGGCACGGTCACGCCAACGCCCTCGTCGCCCACACGCTCGCGGAGCGCGCCGAGTCGTGAGACGCGCGCTACTGTCCGTCCCGCAAGCCCGAAATGCACTGTTCAGGGAGATTCTCATGGCCTCGCGACTCAACCCCTACCTCAGCTTCTCGGGCGACGCCCGGCAGGCGATGGAGTTCTACCAGGAGGTCTTCGGCGGCACGCTGAACCTCAACACCTTCGGCGACTTCGGCCAGGCCGGCACCCCCGAGGCCGACAAGATCATGCACGGCATGCTGGAGACCCCGGGCGGGTTCACCCTGATGGGCGCCGACACACCGCCGGGCATGGAGCAGACCGTGGGCGACAACTTCTCCGTGAGCCTGAGCGGTGACGACGACGCCGAACTGCGCGGCTGGTGGGAGAAGCTGTCCGCCGGCGGCACGGTGTCCGTACCGCTGGAGAAGCAGATGTGGGGCGATGTGTTCGGCATGTGCAAGGACCGCTTCGGCATCCCGTGGATGGTCGACATCGCCCAGTCCCACTGAGCCGGGATCCCCACCGAGCCGGAATGCGGGCGTCCGGGGTGACTCGTACGGTTTAGGGGCATCGCCGATGCATCCCCCCGAGCACGCACAG
The DNA here is from genome assembly GCF_013363615.1 of Streptomyces sp. CAI-85. NCBI lineage: Bacteria > Bacillati > Actinomycetota > Actinomycetes > Kitasatosporales > Streptomycetaceae > Streptomyces > Streptomyces sp. CAI-85. Next base: position 28,876 of record NZ_JAANNX010000013.1, read on the forward strand.
GAAGGTCTCCCCATGGCCACTGATTCCGAGGCGCCCGTCCTCGAGACGCTCGCCGCCATGACCGTCGACTCGCTCGAACGGTGTGGACTGGACGACGAGACGCTGATCGTCACCCGGCTCGCCGCCCTCGTGGCGATGGACGCCCCGGCGGTGTCGTACCTGGCCCACATCGATCCCGCGATCAAGGCCGGGATGACGGTCGAGCGGCTCCAGGACGTCCTGGTCGCGATCGCCCCCGTGGTGGGCACCGCGCGCGTGATGTCCGCCGCCGGTCATCTCGCCGAGGCGTTCGGGTTCGCCATCGCGCTGGCCGAGACCGAGGCGGAGGCGATCGCGCGGGCGGAGGAGCGGAGCCGGGGCGCCAAGGGCTGATCGCCCGCTCCCGCTCGGCACGCGTCGAGGGTGGCCCGGGCGCGGCGTTCGGTGAGGATCGGGACGAAGGCGCGGACCCGGGCGTCCCGGAAGACCTCGTACGCGTCCCGGACCGCCGCCTCGACGGTGGCGGTGTCGAGGGAGTCGTAGGCGAGGAGCAGACGCCCCACGACATCGCGTACGGCGTCGGACTCCCCCTGTCCCCGCTCGCTACGTCCCTGCTCTCCCTGGCCCCGCGAGGTCGTAGGCGGCATGGATCTCACCGACCTCCCGGGCGCCCGACGCAGTTCCGCCACCCACATTGTGCGGCGGTCCCCGGAAGATCGCCCGCCGTGGCGTCACGCGCCGCCGCGCGCCGCCGCCACGAAGGTTCTGATCAGGGCCGGGTCCTTCACACCGCGCGTCGCTTCCACGCCGCTGGAGACGTCGACGCCCCAGGGGCGGGCCGCGTCGACGGCGGCCCGTACGTTCTCCGGGGTGAGGCCCCCGGCGAGCAGCCACTTCTCGCCCGGGGCGGGCGCGGGGCCGCCGGACCAGTCCCAGGCGACACCGGAACCCGGCACCGGCGCGTCGAGGAGCAGCAGGTCCTCGCCCATCTCCCCGCAGCGCGGCACCGAGTCGCCGAAGGCCGCCGCGCGGATCAGCGTCCAGCCGCCGGCGCCCAGGTCGTCGTAGTACTCGCGGCCCTCGGAGCCGTGGAGCTGGACGGCCCCGATGCCGGCCTCGGCGGCGACGGACCGGACGTCGGCCAGCGGCTCGTCGCGGAAGACGCCGACCGTCAGCACATGCTCCGGGACCCGGCGGCACAGCCGTGCGGCCGTCGCCGGGTCGATCCGGCGCGGGCTGGCGGAGAAGACGAACCCGACGGCGTCCGCGCCGGCCTCGACGGCGGTGTCCACGTCCCGCTCGGTCTTCAGCCCGCAGATCTTGACGAAGAGGTGATCACTGGAGTCGCTCACGGCCCCAGCCTGCCGTATCGGGCCCCTGACCTGCCGACCGGAACCCCGTAAGCGGTTACGTAGTTATACCGACGTGGGCGCTCCCCGCGCGCCGGTACGGTCCGGGAGGGCGCGTCAACGCCCTTCTGTGATCGCGCAGTTCAGGGGGGGTCGGCCGTGCTCGGCTGTCTGGGTGTCGTGTTGTTCCTCGTCGTCGTCGGCGAGTTCCTCGTCCTCCCGGTCTGGATGCACGATCTGCTGGCGGCGCAGACCCCGCCCCAGGAACTGGGCTTCGGCGAGACCGCGTTGCTGACCCTGGGTTCGCTGCTGGCGGCGCTGGTGGTCGTGTGGACGTCGGGCCGTCGCAGGCCGGGGATGCTGTGGGCGGCGGCCGGGCGGGCGGTGCTGCTCCTCGGGCTGTGCCTCGCGGCGGCCCTGGGGGTGCGGCAGCAGTTCGGCACGGAGTACTGGAATCTGCTGGCGGCCGGCGAGAGCCTGGCGGCGGGGGCGACCGCGTTCGGCTTCCGGCGGCTGCTGCGGCGCTGGGAGCGGGGCCGGCCGCAGCCCGGCGAGGTGTGGCTGGCGCTGGTGCCGTTCCGGGACCGTGACGAGGAGGCCCAGCACTACTGCGTGGTCGTGGGACGCGGTCCGGGGCACGCCCGGGTCCTCCAGATCACCTCGCAGAACAAGGACGGGCGGGCCGGGTTCGTGCGGATGCCCAACGACGGCTGGGACGTCCGTTCCGGGAAGGACCACTGGATGGAGCTGGGTCCGGTGCCGCGCGAGGTGCCGTACCGGAAGTTCCTCAAGGAGTACCCGCAGGGGCCGTGCCCGCGGCCCACGTGGCGGCAGATCCGGGCGGGCTATCCGCAGGAGGATCCGCTGCGGGCGGTTCTGGCCGGGGTGCGGCGGGTGCGGGGGAGGATCGCGCGGCTGCGGGCGGCCGGGGGGTGACGCCTCGGGGTTCGAGTCAGGGGCTCGTGGCGTATCCGGGCACGGACGGCCAGCGCACGGTCAGGACGACCGACTCCTCCTCCGCGTACCAGGAGTGGTCGACGCCCCGGCCCCACACCACGTAGTCGCCCTGTTCGGCGAGGAGGACGGTGCGGCCGGGGAGTTCGACGCGGAAGCGGCCGCTGACGAGGACCAGCAGGGCGGTGCGTGCCTCGCCGGTCACCCAGTGGGCGCGCTCGTCGCCGCGCGGGTGGACGCCCCACTTGATCTCGACGTCCTCGCTGTGCCGGGGGTCGGCGGGGTCCTTGAAGTGGCCGAGGAGCCAACCCCGGTCCAGGGCGGCGTCCTTGCCCGCGTTGCCGACGTACACCGTGTCGTTCATGGACCGGGAACGTAGCACCCGCCGCTTCCGGCCTGCCCGAGCGAGCGCAGCTCGTGCAGGAACTCCTCCGCCAGCAACTCGGCGTCCTCCGCACCGGAGTTGGTCGTCACGCTGAGGGTGTGGCCGCGGGCGCAGCCGCCCAGGGCGAAGGTGACGGTGTCGGCCGGCGGGATCATCGGCACGAGGTTCACCGCGCGCAGCTTCCGCCCGGCGAGGGTGCGGCCGCCCTCGCGCAGATGGACGTAACTACAGGCGGCGGGCGCGTAGTCGGGGGCGAAGAGGCGGTCGCGGGCCAGCGCCGAGGTGGTGCCGGGGAGGGCCGTGACGAGGCCCTCGACGAGCCGTTCCACCGCGTTACGGCGTCGGATCGTGGTCGTGAGCAGTCCGGCGCAGGCGGCGAGCCGGGCGGCCGGGCCGGGGAGGGAGACGGGGGCCGGGACGCGGACGTTCGTGAAGGCGTTGCCGAGGAAGTCGCCGCTGTCCGGCGGGCGTTGGTCGACGGGGACGGAGAGCCAGACCTGACGGGAGGCGTCGTCCGGGTCGGCGCCCGGGCCCCTGAGGAGGCAGGACCGCAGGACGCCCGAGACGGCGGCGAGGAAGACCTCGTTGGTCGTGGCGCCGGGGTGCCCGTCGGCGCCGTTCGCGAGGCGGGCGGCCCGGACCTCGTCGGGCGGGAGGCGTACAACCGTGTACGCGGGCGCACGGTCGCCCTTGGCGGGGAGGGGGACCGGCAGTCCGACGGTGAGCACGCCGGGACCGCCGACGGGCACGCGCCGCAGCGGTCCCGGGTCCGCGAGGGACGCCGGGACGTCCACGGGCGGGGCGCCGTCGAGGAGGGCGCGCAGGAGCGTGGTGACGGAGCGGCCGTCGAACAGGCTGTGGTGCATACGGAACAGCAGGGTGAAGTCGCCGTCCGCGGTGCCGCGCAGGAGGTGGAGGTTCCAGGGCGGGCGGCCGTCGGGGAACGGGGTGTGGAACCAGGTGCGGACGGCGTCGGGGAGCGTGACGTCGTCGTGGCGGAGGTGTGCGGACGGGTCGACGCCCCGGGTGTCCGCCGGGAGCCAGCGATGGCGGCGGGCGCCGCGCCGGTCACGGACCAGCGTCCGCGCCAGCCGGGGTACGCCGGCCCAGCGCTCGGCGACCAGGTTCCGCAGTTCGGCGGGGGTGGGCGGGGTGCCCGTGAAGTCCAGGGCGACCCCGGCGTTGGGCGGGCCGAACGGCCAGCGGGCCATGCCCTCCTCCATGAAGGGCAGGCGGGCTCCGGATCCGGGCATGGGCGGCTCCTGTCGTGAGGTCCGGATACCTCAACTGCCGTACGGGGCCGCCGGTCACGCCGTCAACGCGGCGGAGGCCCGTGCTCCCTGATGGAGTGACGTTTCGGCGCGGGAGGGTCACGGACGGGTCCGACGGTTCGTTGAGCAGAGCCGCGCACCACACCGCACCGCCCGCCGTACCCCGCACAGGACAGGACCCTCGCAACGTGTCTGGCACGAGTCCCGCTCACATCGCCTTCGTCAACCTGCCGATGCAGGGGCACGTCAACCCGACCCTGGGCGTGGTCGAGGCGCTCGTACGGCGGGGCCACCGGGTCACGTACGCGATCACCGAGGACTTCGTGCACCCGGTGAAGGCGGCGGGCGCGGAGCCGGTGCTGTACCCGGTGGACCGGGGTGACGGCTCGGAGCCGCCGGAGCGGCTGTCCGAGGGCCTGGCCCTGGCCGTCCACGTCTCCCTGGGCTCCCTCCCGGCGCTCACCCGCGCCTGGGCCCGCGACCGGCCCGACCTGATCGTCCACGACGTCTACGGCTTCGCGGGCCTCGTCCTCGGCGCGCAGTGGGGGATCCCGGCGGTTCTCTTCTCCCCGACCCATCTGAACTACGACGGCATCATCCCGGAACTCTTCGACGGCACCCCGGACTTGACCGCCCTGCCCGGCTACTCCGCCCTCGCGGCCGCCTTCACCGACCGCGGCCTGGACAGCTCCCACATCCGGCGGACCGAGGCCCCGCCCTACGCGATCGCCACGCTGCCCCGCGCCTTCCAGCGCCGCCCGGAGACGGTACGGGCGCGGCGGGTCGCCTACGTCGGTCCGGCCCTGGACGACCGTTCGTACCAGGGGTCCTGGCAGCCGCCGTCCCCGGACGCGCGGGTGCTGCTGATCTCCCTGGGCTCGCAGTTCACCCGGCGGCCGGATTTCTACCGGGCGTGCGTGGAGGCGTTCGCGGACGGGGAGCACCATGTGGTGATGGCGGTGGGCCAAGGCGTGCCCCTGTCCCAACTCGGGCCTCTCCCCGCCAACTTCGAGGTGCGCGAGCAGGTGCCGCAGCTCGCCGTGCTCGCCCACGCGGACGCGTTCGTCACGCACGCGGGGATGGGCGGCACGATGGAGGCCGTCCAGCACGGCGTCCCGATGGTGGCGGTCCCGCAGATGGCCGAGCAACGCGTCAACGCCCGTCAGATCGAGGACCTACGGCTCGGCGTCCACCTCCCGCGCGAGGAGGCGACCCCGACGGCACTGCGAGACGCGGTACGGCGGGTGACGTCCGATCCGCTGATCCGCGCGGGAATCTCTTCCCTGCGCTCCGAACTCGCCTGCGCGGGAGGGGCGTCGGCAGCGGTCGCTCTGATCGAGGAGGCCCTCACCGCCGGGCGAACGTGACGAACTCCGTCCATGCCTGTGGAGTTCTCCAAAACGCCGTCCAGCCGTCTTCCTGGCCTTTGGCTTAAATGCTCGGATCTTTGCGCAAGGAATCGAGTACCGTAACACCATGGGCGTATCAATGCGTGTTGTCGAGCTGGAGTGTACTGACCCGATCGAACTGGGCAAATTTTGGAGCGCTGTACTGGAGTCCCCGATGGGGCCAGGCGTAGACGGCGTCCACATTGGCTCCCAGGGTTCCGATGCCCCGATTTCGCTCTATCTCGTCGAGGAACGTGGTTCTGAACGTTCCCGGGCCCGAATCCGTTTGTGGCTGACCCCCATGGAGGGGTCCCTTGCCGATGAGGTCACGAGATTGACGAGGCTAGGTGCAGTCATCGTCGAGGAACGTTGGACTCTAAAGCAATGGGGCATTGGCGTTGTGGTGATGGCCGACCCCGAAGGAAACGAATTCTGTGTTGAATCCAGCCCCGCTGAGGCAGCCGAGGCGGAAAGGAGATTCGAGGCCGAACCTGACAAGCTGGACGAGGAAATGACAGCAGCCACAGGCAAGGAAAAGGTGGCGTTTGCTGAAGTTGACCGACCGGCGGAGTGAAGCGAAGGGCCGGCCTCTCTCAAGAAGTCGACCCTTCCCTGCGGGCAGCAACGCCAAAGAGCCGCGCCCCGACGCTCACTATCCGCAGTACAAGCTCACCTTGGAGCTGTCAACGATTTTTGTGCCGCACGAGCCCCAACCGCTGTCTTTGTGAGCCACGGTGCCGATACCCCTCATGATGCTCACCTGAAAGCGGCACGCGTCAGGTTTCGGAGTTGTACAGTCTCCGATCTTCCCTGACCCCCCGATCGTTGACTGGGTTATTTACCCAGGACTGTTGGCGGTGAAGTAACACCCGACCACCACTCGGGCGGCTGCCGTTTCCACGTTTGCCTGCGCAGTGGAGGACCCACTCTCTGCAGCAGCCGGCGGGGCGGTCACCCCGACGGCAGCAAACATCGCCACAGCCGCTAATGAAATCTTCGCACGATCTCTGATGACTCCCCCTTGGTCGATCACGCCGGAAATGCGGTCTACATTCGGCGACATCAAGTCTTTCGCCGACCCGGGGGACTCCGCAAGCACATCTCAGCCAAAGGTGCACATCGCGGATCGGCATTCGTAATTTACGAAATAAACTACGCCCCGGTCTGCGCCTCCGCTTTCTCCAGCCAGCCCAGATACCAGTCTGCGAACGTCATCCCGAGGGGTTCGAGGTCGGTGTCGTCGGCTCGGGGGTCGGACCAGACCGTGCCGCGGTGGACGCCCGTGACGACGAGCCATTCGCGCTGGGCGCAGCCGAGGTGGCAGATCGGTATCGCCCCGGCCGTGCGCTCGGGGGCGAACAGCGGGCCCTCGTACCAGCGTTCCTCCCACGCCTCGTACTCCTCGTCGAAGGCGTCAATGTCCTCGTACTCCTCCTCGTCGGGGCGTTCGGCGAGGAGCGCGGCCACCACGTCCGGGTCCGGGCCGTGTTCGGGGAACGGGTGGGACAGCAGGGTGAGGTCGGCGAGGTCCGCGCCGTCGCCCTCCCAGCGCCAGCGGCCGTCCACCCGCCGGACCGGGAAGACGCCGTACGCCGGGCCCGCGCCACCCGCTCCGACCTCGCACAGGAAGGAGCGGTACTGCTCCGGCAGCCGTACCCCGAGCTGGGTCTCCAGGTCGGTGAGCTGCGCCTCGGTGAGCGGGTCGGCCAGCTCCCACCCGTGGCCGTGCGCCCCGAAGACGTCACCGCCGGCCGGCCGCGCGCCCAGTTCCGTCACGCGCCGCCGGACGTCCGCCCAGGTCCGTGTCTCGTCGTTCATGGGCCCGACCGTACGGCCCGCCACCGACAGTCGGGCACAACGAACGAGTCCCACCCCGCCTGACACGGGATGGGACTCGTTCTTCTGGAGCGCCGGGCAGGGCTTGCACCTGCATTTCCCCGCAGGAAGCGGGGCGTCTTACTTGGACCACCAACGCAGAGGGCGTTCACCGTTTTTCTGTGTCCCGGTGACCGGCTCAACGAGATTGATCATAAGTACGACCGGGATCTCGGCGCAAGCCCCGTCCGCACGTCAGGCGACGTCGCCGGTCTTCAGCTCGGGGCCCACGGTGAGGGTGACGACCCCGGCGGCGGCCGCCGGATCCGCCGTGGCCTTGACGCCGGGCAGCCGGGAGGCGATGGCCGCGGCCTGCCGCTCCAGGCCGGGCGGGGCGGTGACGGTCGTCTTCGCCACGGAGGCGGGCGCGTTGCCCGTGCCGGCGACGGTGTAGCCGGCCAGCCGCAGCTTGTCCGCGACGGCGGCGGCGCGGCCGCCGATGCCGGTGCCGTTGAGGACCTGGACCCTCACCTGGGAGGCGTACAGCAGGTCCTCGACGTCCGCCTTCAGCTCCGCCTTGGTCGTCTCCTTGTCCCGGGCCAGCGCGGTGAACAGGTCGGTGGCCTGCGGGTACTGCCAGACGACGTTGGCCTTGTCGGTCGGTACGTCGGCCTCGCGCGGGTAGTTGGGCACGGTGAGGAAGGACAGCCGGTCGCTCGGGATGCCCTTCAGCTCGTCGGCCAGGCCGTAGAGCTGCTTGATGCCGGCCAGGTCGGGGTCGGCGGTGAGGGACTTGGTCGCGGCCTGCATGAAGCCGTACAGCGCGTCGGGGCTGGTGAGCTTCTTCTGCGCCTTCCCGGCGAGGGCGTCCATGAACTCCTGCTGGCGGCCGATGCGGCCGATGTCGGAGTTGTCGCCGACGCCGTAGCGCACCCGGACGTAGCCGAGGGCGGTCTCGCCGTCGACGGTCTGGCAGCCGGCCTTCATGTTCAGCTTGGCCTTGTCCGACTTGATGGGCTGCTCGGGGCAGACCTCGATGCCGTCCAGCGCGTCGACCATGCCCTTGAAGCCGGAGAAGTCGATCGACATGAAGTGGTCGATGCGCAGTCCGGTGTGGGCCTCGACGGTCTTGATGCTGCACGCGGCCGCCTCGGCGACGTCGCCGCTGATGCCGCCTATGGCGAACGCCTCGTTGATCTTGCCCTTGTGGGGGGAGGACGTCTTGCCGTCGCCCATCTGGCAGGCGGGTATCTGCACATAGGAGTCGCGCGGGAAGGACACCACCGCGGCCCATTTCCGGTCGGCCGGGATGTGCAGCACCATCAGCGTGTCCGACTGCATGGTGGTCAGGTCCTTGCCGTACTTGGCGTTGGCGCCGTCCCGGCTGTCGGAGCCGACCAGCATGATGTTCTTCGAGCCCGGGCTGAGGTTCTCGGGCCGGTCGCCGCCGAGCTTGTCGTCCACGTCGGCGGCGCTGATGTTGTCGTTGAGGTCCTGGTAGATCCAGGCCCCGACGCCGCCGATGCCGAGGACGACGAGGGCGGTCACTCCGGCGCCCCAGGCGAGGATCTTTCCCCGCCGGGTGAGCCGCGTGCCGCCGGTGCCGCGACCGCCCGTTCCGGTGCCGCCGGTACCGCCGCTGCCGGTCCTTCGGGCCGCGCCGCGACCCGCCGGAGCATGACCCCGCCTTCTCGTTCCGCTCACCGGCGTTCGCTCCTCCGCATCGGCCGTCTCACCCCGTACACCGTGCTCGGATCGTCGGCTTCGGTCACCGCCGGACGTCGGAACCTTGCACGCGACGTGACATACGTCCCGAGAGCATCGGACGACTCAGGAGACTCACGGAACATCAGAACGGTTGCCCGAATGTGGTGTTCGGCACGTGGGGCCAGGGGCGCCCTCCGTCCCGGCCCCGCGCGGTGCGGGACCGGGACGGCGGGCGTGCCCTCAGGGCGTGTCACCGTGTGTCACGGGGCGTTGATCAGGTCGAACGGCGGGACCTTCACCGTGCGGGCGCCCGGGGTGCCCCCGAGGACGACCTTGCGCAGCGACACGTTGTTCTTGAGGTTGGTCTCCTTCAGCCGCTTGGCCGGGTTGGCGACGACCTCGATGTAGTACGTGCCGTTCGGCAGGTCGGTGATGTCGAAGGACTGGCCGGGACGGTACTGGGTGTAGGTGTCGCCGGAGCCGACGTCGAGGACCTCACGCACCGAGATGGAGTTCTGCTGGCCGCAGGCGGTCGACAGATCGGTGTTGTAGGGGTGCCAGTTGGCGTTCTTCACCGTGTAGTCGATCGCGTCGGTGTTGGCCAGGCAGAACGCCTCCTTGCCACTCTTGACGATCTCCTTCTTGTCGGCGGCGAGCAGGTGGTAGCTGGCGAAGTCCGTGAAGTGCCAGTGCTCGTGGCCGATGCGCGGGTCCCACTCCATGGTGCCGGTGGGCGTGTAGCCGATCTGCTTGCCCTTGGCGTCGTAGAAGTACTGGTAGGCGTCCATCAGGCCGGCGCCGGGCTTGCGGAAGCCGTCGACGACGAGCGGTGCGGGTCCCGCGTTCCACACGTTGGCGCTGAAGGCGAGGTAGTCCTTGCCGGGGGCGTCGCCGTCCTCGCCGTCGGTGACCGCGATGTCCCAGGCCGGGAGCGAGCGCAGGTCGGGCTTGGGGGCGTCGGCCGGCACGGAGGCCCGGCCGGTGGGCCGCTTGGCGGCGGCCTTCAGCGCGGGCGAGACCCGGGAGCCGTCGGTGTGACCGGGGCCGTCGCCCAGGTGGTGGGCGAGGCCGCGGTCCTCCAGCGCGTGCGAGAGGGCACCGGGGGTCGGGGCGTCGGCGCCGCGGGGGCCGTAGTGATGCCCGCCGCCCTGGGAGTGAGCACCGCCGTGCCCACCGGCGTGCGCACCGCCATGGGCCATGGAGGAACGGCCGGCGGCACCGGCGCCGCCCTCTCCGCCGCCCTCCCCCTCGCCGACCTGCCGGACCGTCACCTTGATGGTGGGCCGGGTGTCGGGGATCCCGAAGAGGTCGCGGTACTTCTTGGCCACGGACACCTTGGCCGTGTACTCGCCGGCCGGCAGGTCGACCGGGTGGTCGTAGTCGACGGCGGTGGTGTTGGCCGCCCAGCCCTTCTCGACGCCCCAGACGGAGCCGAGCGTGAAGGGGTTGCCGGGGCAGCTCTGCGGATAGTGCGAGGTGGCCGGGGCGTCCGGGCGGAGCCGGCCGGAGGCGTTGTTCGGACAGAAGGTGCCGGTGGTCTTCTGGACCTCGGCGCCGGCTGCGTCCTTGATGGACACCTCCAGGAAGCCGGGCAGCCCGGAGAAGTCCTTGACGGTCCCGGCGGGCAGGGTCTTCGTCGTGGTCCGGGTGCCGTCGCGCAGGATCTGCTGGGCGACCACCGGGTCCTTGTACGACTTGCGCGTCACCTTGAACTCCAGCGGAGCCTTGTCGACGGTGACGTAGGTGCCGAGGTCCAGGAAGACCCCGGGCTCCCCCTCCCAGCGGTCGAGGGTCACGGCCGTGGACGCGGCCACGAGCTTGAGCACCGGCTTGCCGGGCGTGGCCGGCGCCGCGCCGGCACCGGGGGCGGCCCCGGCGACGGCGGCGACGACGGTCAGCGCGGCCCCCGCGGCGAACGCCCCGCGCCTGATTCCCTTGCGGTGTTGCGGTCTGGTCATCGGTTCCTCGTCTGCGAGTGCCATGGTCAGTGGCAGCGGACCGGACAGCCCACCCCGGCCATCGCACGAACGCGTCCCCACGCGCCCCGGCCGAAACTGTGAGCACCCTGTCAGAGAGGCAAAGGGCTTGCGAGGGTTGCCTGTTGCCCCGAACTCCCGCGAAACACCACCCCTGCGAGTGAGCCGTGAACCGATCCGCCCCCGGGAAACGATGAGTGTTCGTCAGCCCCCCGCCGCCGGCTCCACGGCGGCCGGCCGCCGTACGGCAGGAGGATCGAGATGCGTGAGGACCGTCCCGTGGAAGCGCTGTACGGCGTCGTCGACACTGCGGATGAACCCGGTCTCGGCGCTGCCGCGGCCGTTGCCCATGCCCTTGAAGAGGGTGAGGCGGAAGCCGGTGATGCGCGCGCCGCTCCGGGGCAGCAGATCGGCGGGTTCCGGGCGCAGCCGCTCCAGCGTGCCGCGCGGACCCGCGCCCTCCTCCACCAGCGTCTCCACATGAAGGTCCGCCGGCGCCTCCGCCAGCCGCCGCACGAGCCGCTTCGCCCAGGTCAGGGGGTAGCCCTGCTCGGGTGCCGGGATCTCGACGGAGGTGCGCAGCCGCCCGGTGCGCAGATCGGCGCCGACCGCGAGGACACCCGGTGCCCCCTCGATGCGCAGTTCCGCCCGCAGCCTGCCCTCGGCGCACAGTTCGTCGGCCATCCGGGCGCGCCGGGCCCCGGGGTCGGTGCCGCGCCGGGCGCGCTGGACGGGCAGGACCTTCTGGCCGAGTTCACCGCCGAGCCCCAGGGACACCTGGCGGACGAGCCGCTCCCAGCTCTCCACCACCTCCAGCGCCCGCGGGTCGCCCTGGCACAGGGTCTCGTCCTCGATGCCCTTGCGGACGGGCACCCAGGCGGCGCCCATGTTCTGGAAGCCGTGGCAGCCGGAGTTGTCGTGCTGGAGGTAGTGCAGGAGTTCCTGGAGCAGCCAGGCGTGGGCGCTGTTGCCGACGCCCTCGTGCCGGATCAGCAACTGCGCCTGGTGGGCGACCTCGGCCCAGGACAGATGGCGCAGGGCCACCTTGTGCTTGCGCCGCCCGTCGATCTTCACGTCGACCAGCGGGCTGCCCTCCAGGGCGACGTCGTTGGAGAGGGTGATGACCGCCTCGTAGCCGCGCCGGGCGGCGATGTCCATGTACGCCTGCACCTGCTCGGACCTGAGCGGGTTGCCGTTGGTCTTGGTCTCGACGAGCGCGGTCCACAGCTTTCCGGCGCGCTCCACCCGGATGATCCCGTCGGGGCGCCTCGGGGTGTCGCCGTGCGGCAGGGAGACCTCGGTGAAGGTCTCCATCCGGCCCGTGGGCGCGCCGAAGGCGGCCGTGAGCCGGCGCCCGAACTCCGGGACCTGCGCCATCACGGACAGCAGGACCGAGGTCGCCCGGGTCTCGCGGTCCCGGTCGCTCTTCAGCGCGGAGACGGGGAAGAGCCGGGCGCCCTTCCAGGAGTCGTTCTCCGCGAGGGACTTCTTCACCGCCTTGGGGAGCGTGACCTTCTTGCGGGCGGTGCGGGGGCGGGCGGCGGCCTTGGGCGGCTTCCCGTCGTCTCCTGCGGGGCGCGGCGAGGGCAGCGCGGGGAGGGCGTCCGGGGGCGGGGCGGGCAGCGGGGGTTCCGATTCCCCGGGGGCGGCGGGGGCCGGGTGCGCTCCGGACGCGGCCCCGGCCCCGATCTCGGCCTCAGCCCCGGTCTCGGCCTCAGCCCCGGTCTCGGTCTCGGTCTCGGTCTCGGTCGAGGTGCCCTCTTCCGCCGCCTCGGCGGCCGCCTGTGCCTCGGCCTCGGCCTGTGCCTCCGCCGCCGTCTCGGCCTCCGCGTCGTCGTCGATGTCGACGCCGAAGTCCGTGGCGAGACCGGCGAGACCGCTGGCGTAGCCCTGTCCGACCGCCCGGAACTTCCAGTCGTCCCCGCGCCGGTACAGCTCCCCGAAGATGAACGCGCTCACCGCCCCGGGGTCGTCCACGGCGAACCGGAGCAGGTCCTCGCCCGATCCGTCGGCGAGGGTGACCCGCAGGTCCTCGAGTTCGTCGAAGCGGGCGCCCTCGTAGCGGCTCGCGGCGACGACGATCCGGTCCACCTCGGCCGGGATCGCGGTCAGATCGAAGCCGATCCGGTCCTCGCTGCCCTCGCCGACCGGCACCTTCCCCAGCAACTGGACGCTGCCGTCCGGGGCGACCGGATGGTTGTAGAAGTAGAAATCGGCGTCGTCACGGACCTTTCCGTTCGCGTCCAGCAGCAGCACCGACACATCGGCATCGCCCTCGCCCGTCGGGCTGGCCCACCCCAGGCTCACGATCACCGCGTCGACGTTCTCGCTCAGCGACGCCAACCCCACGTTGGCGCCCTTGACCATGTCGTGCACAAGACCCCCCTTGTACGACCCCACCAGTACGACCCACTTTTGTGACGCGCGACACACGCAGCGCCCGGGGAGACTCTAGTGGCACGGGAGCCGCCCGGGGCGTGATGTCGAGAAGCGGCGGGCGGCTCCGTCCCCGGGGTGAGCGTGGCCGATCGGAGCCGCGTCGGGCGTATCCAGAAGGAGAAGGACGATGGCCAAGTACCTGCTGCTGAAGCACTACCGGGGCGCCCCGGCCGCGGTGAACGACGTGCCCATGGAGCGGTGGACGCCGGAGGAGATCTCGGCGCACATCCAGTACATGCGGGACTTCGCGGACCGGCTGGAGCGGAGCGGCGAGTTCGTGGACGGGCAGGCGCTCGCTCCCGAGGGGATGTGGGTCCGGTACGACGGTGAGGGGCGGCCGCCGGTCACCGACGGGCCGTTCGCCGAGACCAAGGACCTCATCGCCGGCTGGATGGTGATCGACGTCGACGGTCAGGAGCGTGCCCTGGAACTGGCCGGGGAGCTGTCGGCCGCCCCCGGCGCGGGCGGGAAGCCGATCCACGAGTGGCTGGAGGTGCGCCCGTTCCTGGCCGCGCCGCCCACCATCACGGACTGATCCCGGTGCTGGACGAGGCGCTGCTGCGGAGTCTCACGCCGGGTGTGCTGGGGATCCTCGTCCGCCGCGGAGCCGACTTCGCGGCAGCCGAGGACGCCGTACAGGACGCGCTGGTCGAGGCCGTCCGGGTGTGGCCGGAGGATCCGCCGCGGGACGCGAAGGGGTGGCTGGTCACCGTCGCCTGGCGGCGGTTCCTGGACGCGACCCGGGCGGACACGGCCCGGCGCCGGCGGGAGGACCTGGTCGAGGAGGAACCGGCGGCCGGGCCCGCGTCCGCCGTGGACGACACGCTCCGGCTCTACTTCCTGTGCGCGCATCCGTCGCTGACGCCGTCGTCCGCCGTCGCGCTCACTCTGCGGGCGGTCGGTGGGCTCACCACCCGCCAGATCGCCCGCGCCTATCTGGTGCCCGAGGCGACGATGGCGCAGCGGATCAGCCGGGCCAAGCGCACCGTCTCCGGGGTGCGCTTCGACCGGCCCGGCGATGTCGCCACCGTGCTGCGGGTCCTCTACCTGGTGTTCAACGAGGGCTACTCCGGCGATGTCGACCTCGCCGCCGAGGCGATCCGGCTCACCCGGCAGCTCGCCGCCCGGGTCGACCACCCCGAGGTGGCGGGGCTGCTCGCGCTGATGCTGCTCCACCACGCCCGGCGCGCGGCACGCACCGGGCCCGACGGCAGCCTGGTGCCGCTCGCCGATCAGGACCGGAGCCGCTGGGACACCGCGTCGATCGCGGAGGGCGTGGCGATCCTCCAGGCGGCCCTGGCCCGGGACCGGCTCGGCGAGTTCCAGGCGCAGGCCGCCGTCGCCGCCCTGCACGCCGACGCGCCCAGCGCCGAGGACACCGACTGGGTGCAGATCGTGGAGTGGTACGACGAGTTGGTGCGGCTGACGGACAACCCGGTCGTCCGGCTCAACCGCGCGGTGGCCGTCGGCGAGGCGGACGGACCGCGCGCCGGACTCGCCGCGCTCGCGGCGCTGGACGACTCGCTGCCCCGTCACACCGCGGCGGCCGCGTACCTCCACGAACGCGACGGCGACCTGGCGACGGCGGCACGCCTGTACGCCGAGGCGGCCCACAAGGCACCCGACCTCGCCGAGCGCGACCATCTGACCCGTCAGGCCGCCCGGCTGAACGCCCGCCTCGGCCGCTGACGGTGTCCCGGCGAGGGTGTCCCGACGGCGTTCCCGACGACGGTGTCCTGACGGCGTTCCCGACGACGGTGTCCTGACGGCGTTCCCTGCGAGGGTGTCCTGACGGCGTTCCCGACGAGGGTGTCTTGACGGCGTCCACGGCAAAGGTGGGTTGACGGGGTCCACGGCAAAGGTGGGTTGACGGCGTCCCCGATACGGGTGTTTCGGGGGCGAATCGGGCGCGTGCACGGGGCGCGTGGCGTCATCATGAGCCGGTGCCCCCACCCGTGGCTTCCTCGCCTCGCCCCCCGCGCGCCCTGCTGTCCCTGATCCTCGTCGTCCTCGTCCTGCTCGCGGCACCCGCCTGCACACCGGGCGGGGAGCGGGCGACGGGCGCGCCCGACGCGAAGGCGCCCGACGGCCCGCGCCCCCGGGCGACGACCCGGGCCGCGCCCCCGCCCTTCGGGGCGTATCTCGGGCACGGTCAGGAGGGGGTGCGGCGGGTCTCCGGGCTCGACGGCTGGCTCGGCCCGGCCACCCCCAAGGTCGGACACGCCTATCTGCCGGGCGACCGCTGGTACAACATCGCGGGCGCCACGAACGACCTCGACCACTGGGCGCGCTGGCGCAAGGCCCGCTCCGACCGGCTGTTCGTGCTGAACGTGCCGATGCTGGAGCGCGCCGAGGCCCATCTGCCCGACTCCGTCGTACGGCGCGAGCTGCGCAGGGGCGCGGACGGGGCGTACGACGGGCACTTCCGCACGCTGGCCCGGCGGCTGATCTCGGTCGGGCTGCCGGACACCGTGCTCGTCGTCGGCTGGGAGATGAACGGCATCACCTACACCCACCGGTGCGGCCCCGACCCCGCGGCCTGGAAGGCGTACTGGGTGCGGATCGTGACGGCGATGCGGTCGGTGGACGGTCAGCGGTTCCGGTTCGAGTTCGCGCCCAACCGGGGCATCGACGCCGTCCCGTGGCCCCGGTGCTACCCGGGCGACCGGTACGTCGACGTGATCGGCATGGACGCCTACGACCAGCCGAACGGCATGACCTTCGCCCAGCAGCGCGACGAGCCGTACGGGCTGGCCGAGCACGTGCGGTTCGCGCGGGCGCACGGCAAGCCGATCGCGTACCCGGAGTGGGGGCTGTTCCGCAACGGCGACAACCCGGCCTATGTGCGCGGCATGCTGAACTGGTTCGCCCGGCACCGGCCGCTGTACCAGACCATCAGCGACTACTGCCCGCACGGTGTGTGGTGGTGCTCCGGGAACCCGAAGTCGTCGGCGGAGTACCACCGGCTGATGACGGGGCGGTGAGGGTGGGGGTGTTGGTGGGGGTGATGGTGGGGCGTGACGTGGTTGCGGGGCCGTTCGGTTGAATGAACTGCGCGTGTCCTGCCCCGTGGCCCGCCCTGGGGATCCCACCGGTCCGATGATCCCAAGATGCGACGAGTATCTTGCGCCCGCGTCCTCCCACTGGCCCTTCTGCTGGTGACGCTCGCCGCCGTGCCCGCCGACGCGGGGGCGGGCGGTGCGGGGGCCGGTGCCGGTGCCGGTGCCGTCGGGACTGTCGACTCCGCCCGGGGTGAGGCGGCGCGTGCCGTCCGCGCCCACGAGACGGCCCGCGCGCGCGTCGACCGGCTCCGTGCGGCCGACGCCCTGCCCACGAAGATCAAGTCCGCCGAGCGTCGCCGTAAGAAGATCCGCGCGGACCTGTGGGACATGCTGTGGGCGGCGGGGCGCGCCTCCGGCGACCCGGTCGCCGTGAACAAGTCCGGCCGGGGCGGGAAGTGCGCGTTCCAGAGCCGGGGCAAGAAGAAGAGCAAGGGCAAGAACACCGGTAAGAGCACGGGCAAGGGCAAGGTGACGGCGAAGGGAACAGCCAAGGCGACCGCGGAGAAGAAGGCCAGGGACACCGCCCGTTCCTGGACCGCCCCCACCCGTGACTACTGGCTCTCCGCCGGATACGCCGCCTCGGGCGCCCGGTGGGTCCACCGGCACACCGGGCAGGACTTCGCGGTGCGCACCGGCACCCCCGTGTACGCGGTCGGTCCGGGCACGGTCCGTGCGACGACCTGCGGTGACGGGTTCGGCAACCAGGTGGTCGTACGGCATCCCGACGGCTACTTCACGCAGTACGCGCATCTCTCCCGCATCGACGTCCGCGCCGGCAAGCGCGTCAAGGCGGGCCAGCGGCTCGGACTGTCCGGCGCCACCGGCAACGTCACCGGCCCCCACCTCCACTTCGAGGTACGGATCACCCCGTACCTGGGCTCCTCGGTACCGCCCCTGCCGTGGCTGCGCCGGAAGGACGTACGGGTGGTCCGCTGACCACAGGTGGGACACTGCGCGCGTCGTACGTCGCACGTCACCGCGACGGAGGGGGAGGGAGCCGGGGGATGAGCCGACGGCGTTATGTGGCCCGGGGCGTGCCCGGCGGCTACCGGATCTGGGACAACCGCCGCCAGGGTCCCTGGGGCGACTTCTACGAGCTGTGCCCTGACGAGCTGATCGCCGCGCTGAACTCCGGGGCGGACCAGGCGCGGATCGTCGAGTTGATGCGCCGGTACAAGAAGGCGCGCCGCTGACCGGGTCCGCAGCCGTCCGCCGTCCAGCGCCCCCCGCCTACCGCCCCCGCAGATCCGGTCGGTACGCGAGCAGGGCCCAGATCACGATGATGTCCAGGGCGATGAGGATGACCGACCAGACCGGGGCGTAGGGCAGGAACAGGAACTGCACGATGACGCTCAGGGAGGCGAGCGCGACGCCGCTGTAGCGGGCCCACTCGGCATCGCGGAACAGCCAGGCGCCCGTCGCCGTCGTCACGACGCCCACGCACAGCAGGATCCAGCCCCACGCGGTGAGGTTCATCTCGTAGGCGTAGCTGAGCAGCACCGCGTACACGTCGTCCTCGGCGATCGCGGCGATGCCCTGGAGGATGTGCAGCAGCCCGCTGACCAGCATCAGCACACCCGCGAGGGCGACTCCCCGGTGCGCCGCGCCGCCGCGTCCGGCCCAGTGCGGGGCCGGTCCCGAGGGGTCGGTGCCCTGGTGGGAGGGGTCCCAGATCGGCGGGCCCTGGGAGGGGCGGGACTGCGACTGACCGCTCATGGCACTACCCCGTCTCTGTCGCTCTGTCGCCGGGTGGATCCGCCCTACGAGCATCCGTCCGGGTGAAGCCCCGCACCACGGGGACTGGGCCGTCCGGGCGAGCCGGCATGCGGGCCGGAGCAGGCGGGCCTTCACTGGAGGGAGGCCCCGCAGGTAGCACCAGGAGGCAGTCATGCCGCGCACGCCGCGCATCAAGAGCACGTTGCTGCTGACGGCCGCGGCGGTCTGCTGCGCCACCGTCCTGACCGGCTGCTCGGACGACAACACGCCGTCGTCGGTGTCGTCCGCCGCCAGCCAGGCCGCCTCCGCCGCCGAGTCGCTGGGCCGGGAGGCGGGTTCGGCCGCGTCGTCGGCGTTCGCGTCGGCGACCGCGGAGGCGGGCCGGAAGCTGGACGAGATCCAGGACGGCGTCGATGTGAAGTCCGACGTGAAGCTGGGCACGCCCGGTACGGACGGGGGCCGTGCGACCGTCGAGGTCACCGTCACCAACACCGTCGACTCGGCGAAGTCCTTCGCCGTCCAGGTCGACTTCACGGACACCAGCGGCAACCGGCTCGACGCGGTCGTCGTCACCGTCTCCGACGTGGCCGCCGGCGCGGACGGCACGGCGACCGCGCGCAGCAACCGCGACCTGTCGGGCGAGGTGAAGGCGGAGGTGGCGCGGGCGGTGCGGTACTGACGTCGTGGGCCGGCGCGAGAAGCCGCCGCCGGGCTCGCGACCCGGCTCGCAACCCGGTTCACTTCCCGGCTCGCTGCCCGGTTCGCTCCTGCGGGAAGGTCTCGCCGATCCACACCGTCTGCCCGAGCATCTGGCCCTGCTGGCGGTGCGCCGACTGGGCCCGGTGGCCCGCCGTACGGTGTCCGCCGAGCCGCCGCCCGACCGGGCCGGGGTGATCCGGCGCGGCCGCCGGGCCACGGTGACCGAGGGCGCGTTCGTCGGCGGACCGTTCCTGCTGCTGATCCCGGTGGCGTTCTGCGCGGCGCTGCTGCGGCAGACCCGGATCTGTCTGGAGCTGGCCGCGCTCACCGGCCGCGACCCGACCGACCTGGAGCGCGCGGCCGAACTGCTGGTCCTGCAAGGGGTGTACGACGATGTCGGCGCCGCCCGTGCCGCGCTCGCCGTGCACGCGGCGGCGCCCTCGCACGGGGTGCGGCCCACCGCCCTGTGGACCCTCACCCTGCGCATGGCCCGGCTGCTCGGCCTGCTCGTCCCCGACGAGCCCGGTGCCGCCCGTCCGGGACCGTGGGTCCAGGCCGGGCGCTGGCTGCTGCTGGTCGCGGTGATCCTGGTGGGCACGGTCGCGCCGCTGGTCTGGCTGCCGTACATGGCGCGCTCGTACGACCGGGCCACCCGGCAGCTCACCCGGCGGGCGGAGCGTTTCTACTTCCCTGGGGAGCCGGACGCGCTATCGGACACGGTGTCCGGCACCCCGGCCGGGTCCGGGCGCCGCCGTCGCGTGGACCCGGCGCGGCTGGCCGGTGCGGGGCGCGCGCTGCTGTCGGTGCTGTCCCTGCTGGTGCCGGTGATGCTGGTGTTCGGGGTGGTCGTGGCGGACGTCCGGATCGCGGGCAGCCGGTGGCCGGTGCTGGGGATCGTGCTGGTCACGGGCTCGGTGGTGACGGGCGGGGTGTGGTGGCTGCGGCACCGCCGCGGGTCGGCTCCGGCTACGGACGGCGGAGGAGACGGGTGAGGGTGACGCCGTTGGGGAAGGCGGTGCGTTCGGTGACGTCGAAGACCGTGGGGTCGAAGGTGCCGTCGAAGGCGGGGATGCCGGTGCCGACGATCACGGGGTAGTTCTTGATCACCAGTTCGTCGATCTCGGGCAGGAGGGTGCCGGCGAGCTTGCCGCCGCCGCAGAGCCAGATGTCCAGGGCGGTGTCCTCCTCCTTCTTGAGCCGGCGGACCAGGCCGAGCGGGTCGTCGGGGACGACCGTGACCGCCGGGTCGATGTCGGGCGGGAGTGTGCTGGACACGACGTACTGGCGCAGATGGCCGTACGGGCTGGTGAGTCCGGCGTCCAGCGCGGGGCGGAAGGTGCCGAGGCCCATGACGACCGTGTCGAAGCGCCGGTTGGGGGTGCCGGTGAGACCGGCGGGGGCGCGGGCGGGCGTGGGGACGGTGTCCGGGTACACGGCGTTGGTCCAGGCGGTGTAGGCGGCGGCCTGTGCGGGGTCGCCCATGGGGAAGAAGTCGTACTCGCCACCGGGGCCTGCGATACGGCCGTCGAGGGTGACGCCGACGTAGTACACGAGCTTGCGCATGCGTAACTCCAACCGTAGTACTGTGGATGTAGTGGTTCGCTTGACTGCTGCGACCGTAGTACTACGCATGGAGTGGTGTCAATGGTGAGACGGAACGACGAACGGCGCGCGGCGCTCGTCGACGCGGCGATCGAGGTACTGGCGCGGGAGGGGGCGCGCGGTCTGACCTTCCGCGCCGTCGACACGGAGGCCGCCGTGCCCAACGGCACCGCCTCCAACTACTTCGCCAACCGCGACGACCTCCTCACCCAGGCCGGCGCCCGCGTCTACGAGCGGCTCCAGCCGGACGAGGCGACGATCGAGCGCCAGCGGACGGCGGGGCGGGACCGGGAGACGTACGTGGAGCTGATGCGGGAGCTGGTCGGGCGGGTGTCGTCCTTCCGGACCGGCTACCTCGCCCTCCTCGAACTCCGCCTGGAGGCGACCCGCCGCCCCGAACTGCGCCGGGTCCTCACGGAGCGGGTCCGCGCGGACGTCGACGCGAACGTGACGTACCACGAGGCGTCCGGCCTGCCCGGCGACGCGACGGCCGTCAAGCTCCTGATCCTCACCCTGAACTGGCTGATCGTCGAACAGCTCACGCTCCCGGACGTGTTCGACGAGACGGAGCGGGAGGAGTTGGTGAGGGCGGCGGTGGAACGGATCGTGAACTAGGGGAGGGCCTTGACCTGAAGCACGGTTGAGGTCACAAGCTGAGGCACATGACTGCCGACACCACGCACACCACGAAGTCTGCGAGCCCTGCGGACATCAAGGCGATCAAAGAGATCGTGGCCACCGTCGAACGCACCCAGCGCGCCAAGGACACCGAGGGCTTCCTCGCCCTCTTCCACCCCGACGCCCTGTGGACGACGGCCCACGGCAAGGTCCTGATCGGTTTCGATGCGATCGCCGAGTTCACGCGCGCGGTACTGCCCGCCGCCAGTTGGGACGGCGAGGTCACGTACGAGGCGATCCACATCGAGTTCCTGCGCCCGGACGTGGCGGCGGTCAAGATCCGCCAGATCTACCACTCGCCGGAGGGCGACTCAGAGGGCTCGCCCCTGTATGTGATGACGAAGCGGGCCGATGGAAGGTGGCTGGTGCATGCGGGGCAGAACACGGAGGTTCGGGGGTAGGGGGGACACCCCCTTCACAGAAGCCCGTCACGTACGGCGCGTAGGAGATCGCCGAGGGGGGCCGGGGTAGGGGTGGAGGAGGCGAGTTCGACGCAGTCGTTGCCTTCACCGCCTCCGGAGAAGGACGACCTCTGCCAGACGGGGTGCCTCACAAGTCACCGTCCCGTATGGCGCGGAGCAGGTCGTCCACCGAGGTCGCGCCGGCCGTGAGGATCGTGGAGGGGCAGTCGGACTCTCGGAGGTGGAGGGCGGCCGGCAGGGAGAAGGCGAGTTCGAGGCAGTCGTTCCCATCACCGCCACCGGAGAAAGAGGACTTCCGCCAGTTGTCGGGGGTGGTCATGGTGTCCTCACAGTTCCTTGGCCAGCCTATGGATGAAGTCCCGCGAGCGGGCGGGGTCGAATGACGCGGCCTCCATTTTATGGAAGATCGTTCGAGAGGCGTCGAGTTGAGCCTCTGAGTCGATGAAGACCGTACCGAGGGGCGTGTCGCGGACAACCGTGTCCAGCTTGGACACAGCGCCGCCTACGTACGTCATGGCGCTGCCGGCACGAGTGAAGTTGTCCAGGTCGAAAGGGATGACCCTGACGCTCACGTTGTCGAGTTCGGAGAGCGCCAAGATGCGGGCGAGCTGCTCTTGGGAGGCCGCACGATCGCCGACGCGAAAGCGAAGGGCCGCCTCGTGAATCACCGCCTGGTACGGGATGGCTGAGGCGCCTTCGATGATCGCCTGGCGCCTTCTGCGGTGCTGAACACGCAACTCAAGCTCTTCCTTGGCGAGTTCAGGAACCCGGGAGGAGAACACGGCACGGGCGTATGTCTCTGTCTGAAGCAGGCCCGGGACGTACAACACGGCAACGTCGCACCGGAACCTCGCATGGCGATCCAGCTCCGACAGATCCAGGAACGACGTCGGTAGCAGCCCCCGATACTCCTCCCACCACCCCCGCGTCCGATCCGTGGCCATCGCCACGAGCGCATCGATGAACTCGCCGTCCGTGCAGGCGTAGTGGGAGGCGAGGCGCCGCAGGCGTTCTTCGCTCACTCCCGAGAGCCCTGACTCGATGTGGCTGACCTGGACGGGACTCACCCCCAGCAAAGCCGCCGCCTGCCGGGCGCTGAGGCCGGACGCCTCACGGAGCCTTCGCAGTTCCACCGCCAACCGCAACTGACGTGCTGTCGGTTCACGCCTCGTCGTCATCGACGGCTCCTCGGTGCAACGCGCTTACAGGCGGGACTCGTTCGGGTTCAGATTACGCGAGCGGCTTGCACGACCGAAACATTAACCCCTACCTTCGGTGACGCGCCGCTCACTCTGCGGTGACATTCCCATCCCCTGCCCCGGAGTTGACGCATGCCCGAAACCCAACCGGACGCCTGGGAGTACACCCTCTACATCCCCACCGACCCCGTCGCCGTCCCCCTCTGCCGCCGCACCCTCCGCCTGATCCTCGCCCTGCACGAGCTGCCCCACCTCAGCGAGACCGCCGAGCTGCTGGTCTCCGAGCTGATCTCCAACGCCGTACTCCACACGAAGGGCCCCGCCGCCCTACGGATCCGTTTCCGCGACGGCGTTCTTCAGATCGGCGCCTGGGACTGCGACCCCCAACCCCCCGAACCGCCCGGGAAGTTCGACCAGCTCACCGACTCCGAGAGCGGACGCGGGTTCGCGATCGTGCGGGCCTGTTCCGACACTTGGGGGTGGCAGCCCATGTCCCGGCTGGGGCGGCTCGGGAAGCTCGTGTGGTGTGACTTGCCGGCGGCATAGTCGTTGATCACGTCGGACAGAAAGGAGAGCCGATGGTCGGCTCGTCGCACGAGGCGTTGCACCGGATCTTTCAGAAGGATCCGGAGCTTCTGACACGTGCTCTGCAAGAGGTGTTACAGGTCCCCTTCCCCCGGCCCTACGACTTCGCCGCCATGAACGTCGACCTCACCGAGATCGAGCCCGTCGAACGACGCGTCGACACGCTGCTGAGGGCCGAGACCGACGAGGGCAGCTACCTGCTGGTCGTGGAGTCGCAGGGCGAACGGGACGACAGGAAGCGCGGTAGCTGGCCCTACTACCTCAGCTACCTCTACGAGAAGTACCGCTGCGAGCCCGTGCTCATCGTCGTCACGCAGAGCAGGGCCACCGCCCGCTGGGCGTCCCAGCCCATCCATCTCGGCGTGCGCGAGACACCCTCGCTGACGGTACGGCCGTTCGTGCTCGGGCCGGACAACGTCCCCCTGATCGCCACCGAGCGGGAGGCCCGGCAGGACGTACCCCTTGCGGTGCTTTCCGCGATGACACACGGCCGGGGACGCAAGGCCCCGGCCATACTGGAATCCCTGGCCGCCGCCCTGAAGGACGTCGACCGCGACAACGCCGCGGTCTTCGTACAGTTCGTCGACTCGTGCCTGACAGACCCCCAGGCCCAGCAGATGTGGAGGGACCTCATGACCGCCATGCAGTACTTCTGGCGCCACCCCCTCGCCCAGGAAGTCCGGGAACAAGGACGTGAGGAGGGCAAGGAGGTGGGTCGGGTCGAGATGCTCGCCGAGACGATCCTGAACATCCTCCGCTGGCGCGGCATCGAGGTCCCCGACACCGTCCGCACCCGTGTCGAGTCCTGCACCGACCTCGACCTGCTCACGACGTGGTCCGAACGTGCCGTCCACGCCACGACCGCCCACGACCTCTTCGCCGACGAACGTCCCTGACGCCACCGTCGACCCCGGGGCGCCCGGTAAGGGCGCCCCACCCAACAACCGCCCACACCCCCATCCCTGTTGACGAAACATTGACCACTCCCCGCCCCACTCCGGAGGATTCCGCGGGCGAGTCATGACGTGTCCCCGGCCTACATTCCAGGCATGGCCATGTCACAGCAGCGTGTCCTTCCCGTTCTGCCGTATCGGAAGCCCACCAAAGGGCGTGACTACTGGGTTCTGGACGATGTGCTGCCCGAGGCTGACATCGACGCCGTACGCGCGCGGTGTCTTGCGAAGGACGACTGGGTGGAGGGGTACCCGTACACCTCCGAGAGCTGGCCGGGGCTGCGGGCCATGCCGGGGCTGGAGCCCGGTGAGCTGGAGCGGGTGGAGCGGCTGGTGCGCAGGGCGACCGGGGCGGAGAAGTTGTGGGTGCAGCGGGCGCCCGGCGGTGGGACGCTCAACCACAACTGCGTGCAGGTCGTCGGCGAGGGCGAGAGCACGCCCCGGCCGCACAGCGACTCCCGTTCCCTGTGCCGGTACGCCGCCGTGCTGTATCTCAACCCCTCCGCCCCCAAGGACTGCGGGACCAGCTTCTACCGGCAGGCCCTGCCCGGCGGGCGGCTCGGCGGCAATGTCGTACAGGCCCCGCACAACAACCTCGTCGACGCCCTCGGCACCCGTTTCGTCCCGCCCGACGCCTTCGAGGAGGACGTCCGCGTCCCCCACAAGCACAACCGGCTGCTCCTCTACCACGCCAACCTCGTCCACAGCGCCACCGGTTACTGCGGTACGACGCTGGAGGAGAAGCGGATGACGGCCGTGTTCTTCTGGATGGCCTGAGCCCCCCCCCAGAACCAAGAAGACATCCATCAGCCCCAGACACACCCTCACCCCCCCTCACACCCCCTCATCCCTCCGTCCCCCCAGCGCCGCCCCCGTCACCAGTCCCACCGCGATCGCCGTCACGATCGTCACCAGTTTCAGCAGGTCCGTGAAGCCCGCCACCACGTGGCCGCCGGCCAGGGTGGTCAGGCCGCGCATGCCGAGGGAGCCGACGGTGAGGGTGAAGAAGCCGGGGAGCATCAGGATCAGCGCCGGGGGGCGGTCCGGGCGGCGGCCGATCACCGTGGCCGCCGCCCCCAGCGCCACCGCCGCGAAGAACGTCCCGCCGGTCTCCCCGATCGCCTTGGTCACCA
Organism: Streptomyces sp. CAI-85; assembly: GCF_013363615.1. Classification (NCBI taxonomy): domain Bacteria; kingdom Bacillati; phylum Actinomycetota; class Actinomycetes; order Kitasatosporales; family Streptomycetaceae; genus Streptomyces; species Streptomyces sp. CAI-85. The sequence goes on from NZ_JAANNX010000013.1 coordinate 54,188, forward strand.
GGGACTGCACCGCGACCGTCAGATAGACCAGCAGCAGCAACGGCCAGAACATCCGCAACGGGATCGCGAACGCCAGCACCGTGCCCAGGGTGAACACGATCCAGCCCAGGAACAGCGCCCAGCGCGGCAGATCCGACTCGGCGGTGACATCGAACAGGGTGCGGGTGGACGTACCGGTGATCAGTACGCCCAGCAGGACTCCCACATAGAGCTGGATCAGCAGGAACGCCGCGTAGACCAGGCGGATCGCGCCCGTCGTGATCAGGCCCGCGGCCAGCTCCGCGGAGGCGGCGCTCAGATAGTCGCCGGGGACGAAGTAGAACAGCGCGGGCAGCATCAGCAGCACCGGACCGCCGTGCGCGGGCGTGCCGGCGAACAGTTCGATCGTGACGACCGAGACGGCCACCGACACGGTGAGCGGGAGTACCAGTGCCAGGCCCCTGAACCGGTCCGCCGCGACGGCGAGCGCGGCGGTGAGGGTGCCGAGCACGGCCGTCGTCCCCACCTCGTACCAGGTGGCCTGCATCAACGGCGCGAAGCCCAGCGCGAACAGCACGATCCCGATCAGCTTCAGCCACCAGGGGTACGGCGGCGGCGCCTTCTCGATGGCGCGCAGTCGGCGGTCCGCCTCCGGCAGGTCCACCTCCCCCCGGCCCACCTCCGTGAGCAGCGGTTTCAGCGCCGCGTCCCGGTCCAGGCGGAACACCTCGGGGAAGCCCCGGACCGTGACGGTCCGGCTCGTGCCGTCCGCCGCCGTCACGGTGACCACCGCGGCCTCCGGCACGAGCAGCACGGTCGCCTCCGCGCCGTAGGCCCGCGCGGTCCGCGCGACCGTCCCCCCGATCAGATGCGCGCCCTCTCCCGAGGACTTCAGGAGGAGCGCGGTGAGCCGGGCGAGGAGGGCCGCGAGATCGGCGGCAGAGGCGGCGGAGGCCGGAGGGCCTGGAGGTACCGGAGAAGCCGGGGGCTGCACAACAGCCAGCGTGCCGCCCCGTCAGCCCCATCGCACCCCGGGCCGACCGGCACCCCCACCCCCCTCACCCGTACGGCCCACCCGCCCTGCGCTCCGCCCCCGCCCGCCACACGCTGGCAGCAGCCGAACCCAGAGATCGGGGAGGACGCATGGCGTCGATGGACGTACCCGCCGGCGGGAAACCGGCCGCCGCGGAGAAGACCCGGGCGAGAACGGTCGATGCCCCCCGGCTGACCTGGCTCACCCTGGCGCTGATGACGACCGCCTCGGTCGCCAGCCTGCGTGCCGCGCCCACCATGGCCGTGTACGGCCTGGCCTGCGTGTTCCTCTATCTGCTCCCCGCCGTGGTGTTCCTGCTGCCGACCGCGCTCGTGTCGGCCGAACTCGCCTCCGGCTGGAACGGCGGTGTCTACCGGTGGGTGAGCGAGGGGCTGTCGAAGCCGCTCGGATTCCTCGCCGTCTGGTGCCAGTTCGCGATGACGATCTTCTACTACCCGAGCCTGCTGGCCTTCGTCGCCAGCACGATCTCGTACGTCATCGACCCCTCCCTCGCCTCCAACGGCGTCTACACCGCCATCGTGATCATGGTCCTGTACTGGACGGGCGTCTGGGTGTCGTCGCGCGGCACCAAGGCGCTTGCGGGGCTGTCCAGTTGGGGTCTGGTGATCGGCACGCTGGTGCCCGGCACGATCCTGGTCGTCCTCGGCATGGTGTTCCTCGCGCAGGGCAACCCGTCCGCCGCGCCGATGACCGCGAGCCATCTGCTGCCGCAGTGGACCGGTCTGGCGAGCCTGGTCCTCATCGTCAACAACTTCCTGTCGTACTCAGGCATGGAGATGAACGCCGTGCACGTGTCCTCGCTGAAGGACCCGGCGAAGGAGTACCCGAAGTCGATGTTCCTGGCGATGGGTCTGGTGCTGCTGATCTTCATCCTCCCGGCGCTGGCCATCAGTTGGGTGGTCCCCGCCGACCAGACCAGCCTCACCGCCGGTGTGATGCAGGCGTTCCACGCGTTCTTCTCGTACTTCCACATCGGCTGGATGACCCCGATCGCCGCCGTGATGCTGATCTCCGCCTCGCTGGCCGGCATGCTCACCTGGCTGGCCGGGCCGTCCAAGGGTCTGCTGGAGATCTCCCGCAGCGAGGGCTATCTGCCGCCGTTCCTCCAGCGCCTCAACAAGCACGGTGTGCAGCAGAACATCCTGGTCACCCAGGGTGTGGTGACCACCGCCATCGCGCTGATGTACGCGCTGATCCCCGGCGTCTCCAACGTCTACTGGATCTTCTCGACCATCACCACGCAGGTGTATCTGATCGTCTATCTGCTGATGTTCGTGGCCGCGGTGCGGCTGCGCAGGAACCAGCCCGAGCACCCGCGCGGCTACCGCGTCCCGGCCCTCACCCTGGTCTGCACGGTCGGCTGGCTGGCCTCGGCCGCCGCGCTCGTCATCGGGTTCGTGCCGCCCTCGCAGTTCGGCGGCAACAGCGTCGGCGCCTATGTCGCGATCGTCGGCGGCGGACTGGTGCTCCTCGGGCTGATCATCCCGGGCGCCTTCCTGAAGTTCCGCAAACCGTCCTGGCGTACGGAGGGCGGTGACGCGTCATGAGCCCCACGAAGTTCGCCTCCGAGCACCGGTGGATCTACGTCGGCGCGATCGTGCTGCTCGTCGCGCTCGCCGTGATCGGGATCATCAACTACGAGAGCGTGAAGAAGACCAACCAGGCCACGGAGAAGGCGAATCAGCTCGCCGACGCGGCCGTCGACGCCGGTTACCCCCGACCCGACACCGACACGATCGTGCGCGCGCTCGGCACCGACGGCGGCATCGTCTGCGAGAACCCGGGCAGCGCCCTGAAGTCGGCGCTGTGGAAGATCAACGTCTCCAACGGGGCCGCGTTCGTGGGGGCCAGGCCCGTCATCGGCGACGGCGCCGCGCTGCGCGCCGAGGCCAAGATCCTGGAGATCTACTGCCCCGACAAGCTCGACTCCTTCCAGGACCGGCTGAACGACCTCAAGACCGACGACACCGTGAGGCGGTGACGACCATGAGCGAACCGTCCGGAAACGGTCAACTGGCCGAGAAGATCGCCGCCTTGATGCCCCGCGCCAAGGCCGACCTCGCCGAACTCGTCGCCATCCCCTCGGTGGCCGACCCCCGCCAGTACCCGCCGGAGGAGTGCGTCCGGGCCGCGCGCTGGGTCGCCGACGCCTTCACCGACGCCGGGCTCAGGGACGTCCACCTGGCCGAGACCCCGGACGGCAGCCACGCCGTCCTCGGCCACCGCCCGCCCCCGCCCGGCGCGCCCACCGTGCTGCTCTACTGCCACTACGACGTGCAGCCGCCGCTCGACGAGGCCGCCTGGAAGAGCCCGCCGTTCACCCTCACCGAACGGCCCGACGGCCGCTGGTACGGGCGGGGCGCCGCCGACTGCAAGGGCAACATCGTCATGCACCTCACGGCGCTGCGCGCGCTCGGCGACGACCTTCCGGTGGGCGTGAAGTTCGTCGCCGAGGGCTCGGAGGAGCAGGGCACGGGCGGTCTGGAGGCGTATGTCACCGAGCACCCCGAGCAGTTCCTCGCCGACGCGCTGCTGGTGTGCGACACCGGCAACGCGGAGGTGGGCACCGGCACCGCCACCGTCAGCCTGCGCGGTCTGACGACCGTCGTCGTCACCGTCGAGACCCTGCGCGGCGAGATCCACTCCGGCATGTTCGGCGGGCCCGCGCCCGACGCGCTGGCCGCCCTGGTGCAGATGCTGTCCACGCTGCGCGACCCGGTGACCGGCTCGACCCGGATCACCGGCCTGGACGGCGACGGCCGCTGGCCCGGCGTCGGCTACGACGAGGAGCAGTTCCGCGCCGACGCCGGGGTCCTGGACGGCGTCACCCTCACCGGCACCGGCACGGTCGCGGACCGGCTGTGGGCGCGGCCCGCCGTGACCGTGCTCGGCATCGACTGCCCGCCGGTCGTCGGCTCGGCGGCCGCCGTCCCGGCCACCGCGCGGGCCCGGGTCAGCCTGCGGATCCCGCCGGGCACGGACCCGGACCTGGCGACCTCGGCCCTCGTCCGGCACCTCACCGAGGCGGCGCCCTGGGGCGCCCGGGTCACCGTGGAACCGGAGGGCAGCGGCTCGCCGTTCCGCGCCGCGACCGACGGCCCCGCCTACGCCGCGCTGGCCACGGCGGTCCGGCAGGTCTACGGCAAGCCGCTCGCGTTCCTCGGCCAGGGCGGGTCGATCCCGCTGTGCAACGTGCTGTCCGCGGCGTTCCCGCGCGCCGAGATCATCCTCATGGGCGTGGAGGAGCCGCGCTGTCTGATCCACGCCCCGGACGAGAGCGTCGACCCGGGCGAGATCGAGCACATGGCGCAGGTGGAGGCGCTGTTCCTGAAGGAGTTCGCGCGGGCCCGGACCTGAGTGCGGGCCCGCACCTGAGGAAGGGCATGAGGCCGACCGCTCACGCCCGGACGCCCACCTCGTCCCCCACCGACACCTTCCCCGGCCGCAGCACCCGGAAGTAGGCGCCGAAGACGACCCCGCCGTCGGCCCGACGATGGCCGGCCAGGGTGCGCAGGGGCTCCGGGCCCGCCTTGCGGCCGGTCTCCTGGTCGACCATGGTGACGGCGCACCGCACCGTGCGCTCGGTGAGGGCCAGTTCGACACCGCCGACGGTGAGCACGGACGCCTCGTCCTCGGTGTGCGGGGCCTCCCAGCCGTCGATCACGAGGTTGGGGCGGAAGCGGTTCATCGGCAGCGGGTCCGAACCGGCCGCGGTCAGCCGGGCGTTGAGGTCGTCGAGGCTGGCCCGGGAGACGACGTGCAGCCGCCCGTGGTTGCCGGCCGGCGGCCGGATCAGCCGGCTCGGCCGCCCCAGGACCCGGGTGAGCCAGGCGTCGACGTCGTCGTGCCCGGCCCGCACCGGCTCATGGCCCGGGAAGCGCAGGGTCAGTTCGCCGTCGAGCAGTTCGGGGGCGACGAGGGCCAGGCGGGGATCCGCGCCCTGCCAGCGCAGCTCGCCGTTCCCGTCGGCGACGGCGTAGCGGCGGTCGTCGGTGAGTCCGGTCGGGGTGACCGCCGCCTCCGTGAGCGTGACCCCCGCGCACCCCTTCACGGGGTAGTACGTGATTCCGGTCAATCCGGCCATTTCATTCCCCCTCGTCGTGCCCCCGGTCACCCCGGCGACCCCGCGCTTCCGCACGTCCCGACAAGTTTTTACGATTCCCTGTGAATCACACGAGGTTCCCGTCCGTACTTCTCGATGTCCGACCACGCCGGGGACCCTCCACCGGCCTGCTCGCCGACCGGACCAAGGAGGAACGGTGCCACTTTCGCGGAACACGATGGGAACCATCTTCGTGGGTGGAGCCATGTCTCTGACATTGGCCGCGCTCGCGTACCCGTCGATGCTCGGACTGGACACCGTGTCGTCCTCGAACGACAGGATCATCGCCAACACCCAGTGGGGCCCGCTGACCGAGGGCGACCGTGACTTCGTGGTGAAGGTGCGGGCGGCCGGTCTGTGGGAGTACCCGCTGGGCCAGGTCGGGCTCCAGAAGGGGCAGAGCAAGGAAGTCCGCACCGCCAGTGAGCATCTGATCGACGGGCACGCGGCACTGGACGAGAGCACCCGCAAGATCGCGCCGATGCTGAACATCACGCTGCCCAACGTGGCGAGCCCGCAGCAGGAGGCGTTCGTCGTCCAGCTCAAGGCGGAGAGCGGCAAGCAGTTCGACGTCGACTTCGCCAACATCCTGCGGATGACGCACGGCTCGATCTTCAACACCATCGCCAAGGTCCGGTCCACGACCAAGAACAGCCTGGTCCGCGCCCTCGCCGACCAGGCCAACGACACCGTGCTCGACCACATCACCGTGATGGAGAAGACCGGTCTGGTCGACTACGACTCGACGATCTTCCAGCAGACCACCCCGCCGAAGCTGCCGCAGTCCGACATGACCCCGCCGGCCCCGCCCGCGGGCCAGCCGCAGGTCGTGCTGACCGCGCCGCCCACCGCGACGTCCACGCCCCTGGACCTGAGCGCCGCGGTGAACCAGAAGCAGTAGCACGGCCGGGGGCGGGCCCTAGGCCAGCCACACCGTGGTGTCCGGCTCCAGATGTCCGTCGTCGCCGAGGGGCGCGCTGCTCAGCAGCACCTCCCCCGGCGGCAGCGGCACCGGCGCGGCCGACAGGTTGGCGACACAGCGCCAGGCGTCGGAGCGGGCGAAGGCCAGCACTCCCGCCGGGGTGTCCGGGTGCCAGACCAGTTCCTCGCCGTCGAGCAGCTTGCGGCGCAGCCGCAGGGCCGTGCGGTAGAACTCCAGGGTCGAGCCCTCCACGCCGTCCTGCGCCTGGACGGCGTAGCGCGCGAAGGACGGCGGCTGCGGCAGCCAGGCCCCGGCCGCGCCGAAGCCGTACGAGGGTCCCGTCGTCGTCCACGGCAGCGGCACCCGGCAGCCGTCGCGGCCCTTGCGGGTGCGCCCGGTCTGTTCCCACACCGGGTCCTGGAGGACCTCGACGGGCAGATCGGCAACCTCGGGCAGTCCCAGCTCCTCGCCCTGGTAGACGTACGACGATCCGGGCAGCGCCAGCATCAGGAGCGTGGCGGCGCGGGCGCGGCGCAGGCCGGCCAGGTCGTCGAGGGGCGGGGTGCGGCCGTCGGCGAGCAGCCAGGCGTTCTCGTCGGTGCCGGGCGGCAGGGACAGGCGGGAGGCGTGGCGTACGACGTCGTGGTTGGAGAGGACCCAGGTGGCGGAGGCGCCGACGGCGCGGGCCGTGGCGAGGGAGTCGGTGACGACCCGGCGGATCGCCTCGGCGTCCCAAGGGGCCTGGAGATACTCGAAGTTGAACGCCTGGTCGAGTTCGTCGGGGCGGGCGTACAGGGCGCGGCGGGCGCCCGGCACCCAGGCTTCGGCGACCGCGGTGCGGGGCGGGGAGTAGGCGTCCAGGACGCGGCGCCAGTCGCGGTAGATCTCGTGGACCTCGTCGCGGTCGTAGAACGGGTGGGTGCCCGGGGGGAGTTCGGCGAGCGCGTTCTCGCCGGTGAGGGGGCCGAGGTCGCGGAGCGGTTCGGCGAGGTCCTTGGCGAGGGCGTGGGCGACGTCGACGCGGAAGCCGTCGACGCCCCGGTCGGCCCAGAAGCGCAGGGTGGTGCGGACGTCCTCGCGGACCTCCTCCAGGCCCCAGTTGAGGTCGGGCTGTTCGCGGGCGAAGAGATGCAGGTACCACTGGCCGTCAGGGACCCGGTGCCAGGCGCTGCCGCCGAACACGGACTGCCAGTCGGTGGGCGGGAGTTCACCGGACGGACCGCGTCCGTCACGGAAGACGTAGCGCTCGCGGGCCGGGGACCCGGGTCCCGCGGCCAGGGCCTCCTGGAACCAGGGGTGCTGGTGGGAGGTGTGGTTGGGGACGATGTCGACGATCACCTTCAGGCCGAGGCGGTGGGCCTCGGCGGCGAGCGCGTCGAAGTCGGCGAGGGTGCCCAGGCGCGGGTCGACATCGCGCGGGTCGGCGACGTCGTAGCCGCCGTCGGCCAGTTCGGAGGGGTAGAAGGGGCTGAGCCAGAGCGCGTCGACGCCGAGCGCGGCGAGGTGGGGGAGGCGGTCGGTGACACCGCGCAGATCGCCGAGGCCGTCCCCGTCGGCGTCGGCGAAGCTGCGGGGGTAGACCTGGTAGACGACGGCCTGGCGCCACCAGTCGGGGTCGCGGGACGACAGGTCGGTGAGTGGAAGCGTCTTCGGATCTGCCTTGGGAAGTGCCATGGGGAGAAGACTGTCCACATTGCCGGGAAAGCGAACGTCCGCACGCTGCGGAGTGAATCGTTCCGCACGTGATGAAAACGTGAGGAAAACTTGAACCACCCGGCGTTTGGCTCGTGTTGACAGCCGGTTGTCCAGGACACGACGATGAGCGCACATCGTGGCGCCTGTGCATCCTGGGCCCCGTGTTTCCTGTGATCTGACCAATCACCCCTGGCATTCGCCAAGATGGGATCCGCATGTCCATAGCGAGTCGTGTCACCGTGCGTCGCCTGCTGGGGACGAGCGCCGCGACGCTCACCCTCTGCGCCGCCTCCGTCGCCGCCGCCTCCGGCGCCTTCGCCCACGGCACCCCGGGCGGGGACGGCTGGAAGTCAGGCGGGCACTACAAGCCCGGCACCGGTGCGGGAACCGAGACGGCGACCGACCGCTGCCAGTTCTCGCTCGACGGCAAGAACTTCTTCGACTCCGTGCGGGTCGACGACCAGAACCTCAAGCCCGGTGAGGACGGCAAGGTCCACATCGCGGTCCGCACCGCGCACCGCGCCGACGGCTGCACCGCCTCCCTGGCCTCCTACCTCGCCCACGGCGCCACCTTCGCCACCTCCGGCGAGCAGGTGTTCGTGGACTTCGACTCGGTGACCGTGAAGCCCGGCAAGACCGAGACCCTCGACATCTCCGTGCCGGACGCCGGCTGCTTCGCGCAGATCGACCTCTACCGGGGCGCCGTGAAGTTCGACGGCAAGCTCGACGCGCAGGACGGCTTCGAGCACGGCGAGCTGCCCAAGGGTCCGGACCGGCCGGTCATCAAGGACAAGCTGATCGCCGCCTGGAACGGCGGGACGAAGGACTGCACGGTCACCGAGCAGCCGCCGACGACCCCGCCGGCCGACGACGAGTCGCCCTCGGCGCCGTCCTCGTCGGAGCCGCCCGCCGAGACCCCCTCGGACACCCCGTCCGACACGCCGTCGGACACCCCCTCCGGGTCCCCCTCGGAGTCGCAGCCGGCCACGCCGACGCCGAGCGAGTCCGGTGACGCGCCCGCGCCGACGCCCAACGGCGGCGGCGGTGGCCTCGCGGAGACCGGCGCCGACAGCAACACCCCGGTGATCGCCGGTGGCGCCGCGGCGCTGCTGATCGGCGGAGCGGCGATCGTCGTCGCGACCCGCCGCCGCAAGGCGAACCGCGCGTAACGCCCTTTCGACGCCCTCCCCCACCGCGGGGGAGGGCGTCGACGTGTCTCAGGGGCGACGGCCCTCGACCGCGGCCAGGTACAGCTTCACGTACCGCTCTACGTCCACGTCCAGGGCCACGTCCACCAGGTGACGGTCCCGGGTGCCGTGGTGGAGTTCGTCCTCGCCGGGACGGGGGCGGCGGTCCACGACCGTCTGCCCGCGGGCCGGGCCGGGCGCGAGGGACACCTCCACCGGCAGCGCGGCCGTCGTCAGACCCGCCGGGTCGACGACCGCGCAGACCGCGCCCGCGTCCCCGAGACCGCCCCGCGGATCGTCGCCGTCCGGCTCGGGGGCGGAAGGGCGGTGGGCCAGCAGGTCGCCCGCCAGCCGGGCGCCCGGCTCCGCGCTCGCCCGCAGCCGGCGCACGTCCGCGCCGGGGACCGTGACCCGCTGGAAGACGTCCAGGCCGTACATGGTGATCGGCACCCCGGCGGTCAGCAGGATCGCGGCCGCCTCCGGGTCGTGCCACACGTTGAACTCCGCGACCGGCGTGGCGTTCCCGGTGGCCACCGCGCCGCCCATGAACACGATCCGCTCGATGTTGCGGGTGACTTCCGGATGGGTGCGCAGCAGCAGCGCGATGTTCGTCAGCGGGGCCGTCGGGATCAGCGTCACCGGGTGCGGAGAGGCGAGGATCTCGCGGCGCAGCAGGGTGACCGCGTCCACGTCCGCGGCGGCGCGGGCCGGCGCCGGGAGACCGGGGATGTCGCCCATGCCGTCCTCGCCGTGCACATGGCGGGCCGAGCGGGCCGGTTCGATGAGCGGGCGTTCGGCGCCGCGGGCCACCGGGACGTCCCCGGCGCCCGCGATCTCCAGGACCGTCAGCGTGTTGCGGACCACCCCGGCCACGTCCGTGTTGCCGGCCACACAGGTCACCGCCCGCAGGTCAAGACCCGGATGGCGTACGGCGAACAGCAGGGCGAGGGCGTCGTCGACCCCGGTGTCGCAGTCGATGATCACGGGGACGGGCCGGTCGTCGCTCACCTGGGGCTCCTTCTGCCGTGCACGGTCCAAAGAGGCGCAGTGCCGTCGTGCCGACCCTATGCGCGCCGCTCGTTTTCCACCGCCCGCAGCAACGGCCGTAACCCGTACGGACCGCCGCGCTGGTCAGGTCGGGCGGGTGGTGTTGCGGTGAGAGCACGCGCACGGGCCCGTGCCCGTACGCCCCCGTCCGCGCGCGCTTCAGGAGGCAGCCCCGATGACCCGTCGCACCCTCCTCACCTGCGTCGCCCTCGGACTGCTCACCCCCCTCACCGGCTGCGCCACCCTCGGCCTCGAACACCCGCCGACCGCGACGCCCGCCGCGCCCACCACCTCGGCCCCGCCCGGCCGGTCCGTCGCGCCGACCACCCCGTCCGTGCTCACCGAGGCGCAGGCGCGGGAGGCGCTCATCACCGACACCGACCTCGGCGCCCCCTGGACCCCGACGCGCGGCGCCGCGACCTGGCGGGACGAACTGCTGAAGGCGACGACCGACGCGCCCGAGTGCCGGAAGCTGCTCGACGCGCTCTACACCGACGAACTGCTCGGCGCACCGGCGCGCGCGGCCGTCGGGCTCGACGACCCCGTCACCGGCGCCCAGCTCCGCTACCAGCTCGCCGACCGGCGGCCCGCCGACGCCGACCGGGCGCTGGCCTGGCTGCGCACCCTGCCCGGCACCTGCGCCCGCTTCACCGCCCGCGCGCCGCACGACACCGTCCTCGACGTGCAGGTCTCCGAACTGCCGCTACCCGAGGTCGGCGACGCCCGCCAGGGTCTCCGAATCTCCCTGACGAACTGGGCCACCACCGAGGACAACCCCGACGGCGAGCCCACCGCCCTCACCCTCGACGTGGCCGCCGTCCGCGCCGGCGAGGACGCGTTCGCGCTGACCAACGGCGGCCTCGGCGACGTACCGAACGAGGCCACCCAGGCGGCGGTCCAACTCGGCGTACGACGGCTCGCGGACGTGCGGAAGCAGGGGCGGGTACAGGTCTGAGGACTCCGGGGGTGTCCGGGTCTCAGTCGGGGTCCAGACGCAGACGGCGGGCGAGCAGCTCGCGGGCCACGGCCGGCACCGTACGGCCACGCGCGAAGGCGTGACCGCGCAGCAGATCGAGCGCGGTCTCGGGACCGACGCCGCGCTGTGCCATCACCATCCCGACGGCCTGGTGAATCTGGTCGTGGTCCATGGCTTGCGGGCTCGACCACGGCCCACCCCCCTCCTCCCCGAACGGCAGGGCGACCAGCGCGGCGGTCATCACACCCGCCACGGACCACGCGGTCCGCACCTCACCGGCGGCCAGTTCGCCGGGGGTGTCCCGGTGCAGATCGAGGGTGCCCACGCAGACGGTGCCGTCCCCCAGCGGCAGCGCGTAGACGGCACCGACGCCGGCGGCCGTCGCCTGGTGGGCGTAGAGCGGCCAGCGGGCGGTGTCCCGGGCACCGGAGAGATCCGTCGCGAAGACGGCCGCCCCGGTCCGCGCGGCCTCCAGACACGGCCCGTCGCCGAGGGTGCCCTCCAGCTCCATCAACTCGGCGGCCCGCACCCCGCTCGCCCCCAGCGGCAACGGCACCCCGGCCCCGTACAACGCCACCCCCGCCCCGGCCACGGGCAACAACCGCACGGCGGCCACACACAACCGCCCGGGCACCTCACCCGGCGCCACCCCCCGCGTCTCCTCGGCAACCACCTCGGAGACCCGATCACCCACGGCCATCACCACCTCTGCGTCCGCGTGCCGGGTACCCCTGGCGACGGGCGGGAACCGGACGGGGGCGGGGTCCTGCGAGCGGCGGCGCGCCCACGGGGGCACGGCGGAGCCTGCGGCGCCCGGTGCGGGCGATCGCGAGGTGGGGGCGCAGCCGGCCGGGGCCGGGCGGCACGGGGCGCTGTCCACGCCGCTCCGCCCGCGGGGGCGCGGCACCCGAAACGGGGCAGGCTTGCCGGACGTCGTCCGACGGGACCCTCCGCCGTCCGCCCGCGAGGCGCCGGGGGACGGGCGGCGTCCGGGCCGGCGCCGGAACGCGGTCCGACCCGCCCCGCCTTCGTCCGCCGCAGGGCACGGTGGGCACGCGACGTCCGGGCCGGGCGATCGTGACGTGCGGGTGCCGGCTGCCCGCGACGGGCGGGCGCGCCGGAGGTGCGGGGGTGGCCCGACGGCACCGCTGGCGGGGTGAGCCGCCGGGCGTCGGGAGCGGGACGTGCCGGGCCATGGCCCCCGGCAGCCCCGACGGGGCCCCGTTCCTGGCGGCGTGAGCCCGGCGGAACCCCTGGCGGGCACGTGGCCCAACAGCCCCGGCCCCGACGGGAAGAGCGGATCGGCCCCCGCGCGCGGGACTACGGCTTCTCGTACGGGTTCGTCGGTTCCGGGACCCTCGTGACCGTCTTCGCGTTCAGTACGGGTGGCCAGGCCGTGGGGGAGCCCAGGGTGCCCTTGGGGTGCCAGGTGCCGGTGATGGTGACCCAGGTGTCGGTGGGTGGGGCGGGCGTGCCTCGGATCTCGGCCTTGGCCGTGGTGGCGTCGGCGGCGCAGCAGGAGACGACGAGGCGGGTGACGTACCAGGTGCCGTCGTCGTCGCGGGTGACGAAGCCGGTCAGCCGGACGGTGCGGCCCTTGAGGGAGCGGCCGCTGTCGTAGACCGCGCGGGAGCCGTACTCGGCGACCGTGAGGGTGACCGGGTCCCCGGCGGGCAGCGCCGGGAAGGTGCCGACCCCCTGCGCGGCCCGCCGGGCGGCCTCGCGGTCGGCGCTGTAGGAGCCGAGGGCGGGTGGTGGGAAGAGAAGCAGGGCGAGGGCGGGGAGGGTGAGCAGCCAGGCCAGCCGGGAGCCGCCGTGGGAGTGGGTGTGGGCGGGGCGGAGGGCCGCCGTGGTCAGGGCCAGCAGGATCAGCGCCGCGCCGGACGCGATCAGGTACGGGCGCAGACCCGCCTGGACGTACCGCAGATACAGGTTCCCGAAGAGAGTCACCCGCAGGACCGCCGCCCCGATGAGGAGCAGCAGGAACGGGCCGCCGTACCGCCTCACAGCAGCCACCAGCCCACGAGCGCGCTGGACGCCACCGCCACCACCCACGTCACCGACGCGAACCGGACCGCGAAGGCCCGGCCGAAGGTGCCGGCCTGGAGGGCGACGAGCTTGAGGTCGACCATCGGCCCCACCACCATGAACGCCAGCCGCGCGGTCGCGGGGAACGCGCTGAGCGAGGCCGCCACGAACGCGTCGGCCTCGCTGCACACGCACAGCACCACGGCGAGCAGCGCCAGCAGCGGGACGGCGAGCCACGCGGAGCCGGTGAACACGTCGAGGACCGCGCGCGGTACGGCGATGTTGAAGGTGGCGGCGGCCGCCGAGCCGAGCACGAGGAAGCCCCCGGCGTGCAGGAAGTCGTGCTGGAGGCCGTCGGCGAAGGCCCGGACGCCGGTGGTGTGCGGGGCTTCGCGGCCGGGGATCCGCAGCCACCGCTCCCGCCCGAACCGGGCCCAGAGCCAGCCCATCACCACGGCCGTGCCGAGCGAGGCGAGCAGCCGGGCGAGGACCATCTCCGGCTGCCCCGGGAAGGCGAGGGAGGTGGCGACCAGCACCACCGGGTTGATCGCGGGCGCGGAGAGGAGGAACGCGAGGGCGGCCGCCGGGGCCACCCCGCGCCGCATCAGGCTCCCGGCCACCGGCACGGACGCGCACTCGCAGCCGGGCAGCACCACCCCGGCGACCCCGGCGACGGGCACGGCGAGCGCCGGACTGCGGGGGAGCAGCCGCCGGAACACCCGCTCGGGCACGAACGCGCCGATCGCCGCGGAGACGACCGTACCGAGGAGCAGGAACGGCACACCCTGGACGACGACCGCGGTGAACACCGTCCACCAGGCGGCGACGGGCGGGGTGTACAGGTCGAGCGCGAGCACCGGCCCCAGCACGGAGCCGACCGTCGCGACGACCACGAGCGCCGTCCCGCCGAGCACGGCGTACACGAGCGCGCGCAGGACGGATCTCAGTCCGAGGGCCACCGCCCGTTGGTTCAGCACACGCGGACGCTAGTGCCGTCGGCTGTGCGCCGGTCCGGTTTTCCGGGAGAACGGCCTGTGCGGCGCCGCAGTCCGGTACCGGCGGAGGGCGTCCTACAGCGGGGGCTGGGCCGGTGCCGGGCCCAGGGTGGTGGTGCCGGGGGCCGTGCGGTGGCCGAGGCCGGTGCGGTAGGCGTCAAGGGCCGCCTCGACCCGGCCCGTACGGCGCAGCAGATCGCCCAGCAGCCGGCACAGGTCGGCGAGGTCACCGGCCGCGCCGGCGCGTTCCAGCAGGCTCAGGGCGCGGACGTAGTGCTCCTCGGCGGCCTCCGTGTCCCGGGCGTCCTCGGCGATGATGCCGAGCAGCCGGTGCGCGGCGGCGGAGTGCATGGCGCCGCGCTCGGAGGAGAGGTCGCCGAGGACCCGCTGAAGCAGCGCGGCGGCCTCCGCGGACTTGCCGCGGCGGTGCAGCACGTCGGCCAGTTCCACGGCGGCCTGGCTGCCGTAGAGCGTGGCGCGGGTGGCGGTCAGCATCTCCTGCGCCTGCCGCAGTTCGTCCTCGGCGAGTGCGAGCTGGCCGTTCTGGGCGTAGACGTATCCGCGCATCCAGTGGCAGTTGGCGAGTTCGGTGCGGAGCTGGAGCTGCCGGTACAGCTCGGCGGCCTTGGCGAGGGAGGCGTCGGCCTCGGCGAGCCGGCCCTCGGCGAGCAGGGTGCGGGCCACCGAGCGGTGCATACGGGCGACGAGCGCGGGGTCGGCGACCTGGGGCGCGAGGGCGAGCGCGAACTCGGCGGCCTGCGCGGCGCGGGCGTGGGCGCCCATGTCCATGTACGGGCCGATGACGGAGGCGTAGAGCAGGAGCAGCGCGTCGGGGTCGTGGAGACCGCCGCGGTTCAGCTCGTCGAGGGCGGATTCAAGGAGGTAGACGGAGTAACGGAGTTCACCGGCGAGGTAGTGGGCGACGGCCCGGCCGCGCAGGGCGGGGACCCGGCAGGGCAGGGGGGCGTCGGCGAGCCGGGCCTCGGCGCGTTCGAAGTGCTCCCGGGCCGCCTCCAGGTCGCCGGTGTCGATGCCGCACTCCCCGAGTCCGAGCAGCGCGGTGGCCTCCTCCTCGGCGAGGTCGTTGGCGCGGGCCTCGGTGAGCAGGGCCTCGTACTGGCGGGCGGCGTCCTCGGCGTCACCGGTGGCGAGGGTGCGCTGGGCCTCGGTGAGCCGCAGCCGCAGATCGGTGACGAGGCGTGCGGAGCGGCCGGTGGAGAGTTCCTCGAAGTCCACGCCGAGGCGTTCGGCGATGTGCTTGAGCGCCTCGTCGGAGGGGCGGACCCGGCCGGCCTCCAGGGTGGAGATGTAGGCGGGGGTGTAGGTCGGTTCGGCCAACTGCCGCTGGGTGAGACCACGGCCGACGCGGAGCTGTTGCACGCGCCTTCCTATGACCTCCGGTTCGTCTCGCTCGGCCACGCCTTGACTCCCCCAACTGCCCCGGTGCCTCTTGCCGTTGGACTATCGCAGCCTCTAGGTTAAACGGCGAATTAAACATGCTTAACACACGAGTGTTGCCCGCTGTGGACCCGCCGACATCGACGTTGTGAGGTTGCCGTGCACGGACGCCCGTCCGCCTCCGAGGGACACTGCTACGCGAGGGCCGTCGCCGCCGCCGTCCTGGCCGTCGCCGCCCTGGTCACGGCCGCGAACGCGGTACCGGTGGGCACGACGGCGACGACACCCCCGACGGCCCAGCAGCCGGACCGGAACCGCTAGGTCGCGTGGGGTCTCACCCCTGGATCTGCAACTCCCTGAGCTGCCGCCGCACATGGTCCAGGGCACCCCGGCGCCGGCCGGGCACCCGCCCGCGCAGCTCGGCGAGGGCCGGACCCAGCTCCCTGGCCCGCACGGGGTCGGTGACCCGGCCCCACTGATGATGCGCCCGGTCGACGGCCGCCTCCACCGCGGCCGCGTCGACGGCCTGCCCGGCGTCCAGCCGCGCCGCGGCGACAGCGAGCCAGGCCCGGCAACTCCGCACGGCGTCCCCCGCGAACATGGCGAGATCGGCCCGCACCTCGCTCCAGTGCAAGACGGCCTCGGACCCACCCCCGTACGCGGCGAGAGCCGCGGCCTCACACCGCGCGGCAAGGGCATCGGCATCCACGTGCCGCCCATCGCGAACGGCCAGGGCGATGGCGGTGTGGGGGTCGAGGGGGTCTTGACCAAGGCCGGCGAGGGTGGGGCCGGGGGCCCGAGCGGGGGCGGGGGGCTCGGTGGGAGCAGTGGCTCGGCCAGGGCGAGAAGCCGAGGCGGGGGCGGCTTGGACGGGAAGGGAAACCCCGGCGGGAGCAACGGGCTGGGCCGGGACGGAACTCCCCGCGGAGGCAACGGCCCGCACCTCGGCGGAACGCCGGGCGGCTACGGGGGACTGTCCAGGAACGGAAGCCTCAGGGGCCCCGGCGGGGACAGCGGCTTGGACGGGAAGGGAAACCCCGGCGGAAACAACGGGCTGGGCCGGGACGCAACTCCCCGCGGAGGCAACGGGCCGCGCCTCGGCGGAGCGCCGGGCGGGTGCGGGGGACTGTCCAGGAACGGAAGCCTCAGGGGCCCCGGCGGGGACAGCGGCTTGGCCAGGGCGGGAAGCCGCGGCGGGAACAACGGGCTGGGCCGGGACGGAACTCCCCGCGGAGGCAACGGCCCGCACCTCGGCGGAACGCCGGGCGGGTGCGGCGGGCTGTCCAGGGGCGGAAGGCCCGGCGGGGGCAGCGGGCCGGGCCGGGACGGGGGGCCAGGGCTCGGAAGGCGCGGCCATGGAAGAACCGGCGGGCGGAACAACGCCGGCCGGAACGCCAGCGGTGGAAGCAATGCTGGCCGGAACGCCGACGGCGGGAGCAACACCGGCCGGAGCACCGGCGGTTGGACCACCGGCGGTTGGACCACCGGCGGCCGGAGCACCGGCGGCGGGAGCAACGCCGCCCGGAGCGCCGGCGGTTGGAGTGGTAACGGACGCGGCGGCCGGAGTGCCCGCGCCTCCGACACCCGTGGCGGCGGCGTGGGCCGTGGGCGGGACGTCGGTGGCGGGAGCTTCTACGCCCGCAGCCGAAGCCCCGGCGGCCGCGAGGCCGTCTGCTGGGGTGCCCGGGGCCGGACCACCCGCCGCGGGGGCGCCGTTCGCCGAACCGCCCGTCGGCTCGCCGGCAGTCGTCCGTACACCTGTGAACGTCGGTCGGCCCGGTACCGGCGCAGACGTCACCGGTACCGCGAAGCCCCCCGCCCCCGTGCCGCCGTGGAGGAGGAGGTCCCCGACCTCGCCCTCGGCGGCGATGCGGGTCAGGGCCGTCTGGTGGAGGTGGTCCAGGGGAGGGCGGCCGCCGCTGCGGAGGATCGTCGCCAGGGCCTTCATGTACGTGGGGGCGGCGACCGTACGGCGGGCCGGGGGCGGGGCGATCCTGCCGTAGACCGAGACGCCCGGCCCGCACTCCAGGACGTGCCCCCGCAGCCAGCCCCAGGTCTCCGCGTCGGCGTGCAGGTCGACCAGCAGCGTGGTCGTGCCCGGGGTGCGCAGCCGTAGCTCCTCGCGCAGCCAGTGCCAGGGCAGGGCGGTGTAGCGGACCGTGGAGGCGGTGGTGCGGGCCAGCGCCAGATGCGGCAGGTGCTGACGGCGGTCGAGCTGGAGCTGCCCGGTGATGAAGAGCGTGAGCGGTCCCGGCGCCGCCGCGGCGGCCCGCAGCCGGGTCAGCACGGCCTGCGGTTCCAGCGGATCGGCCAGCTCGACCACGTTCGCGGTGTCGGTGCCGGCCAGGATCGCGGGCGGTACGGCCGCGAGCACGGGGAGGACGGACGCCGCGTCCACCAGACACCCCTTGCCCGCGGGCGAGGCCGCCAGCAGCAGCACGGTCCCGGGCATGATCCCCTCCCCCTGTCGATCACGTACCTCAGCACCGTAACCGCTGTCGCCGCGCCGAGGGGCCCCGAGGACCGCAAACCTCCCCGTACGGGAACTTCGCCGCCCAGGATCAGCCAGGCGTCGGCCCAGGATCAGCGCGGCGTCAACCCGCCCTCACCCCGCCCCCGATTCCGGCCCCGGCGGGAGCCCCGTCGTACGGACCGCGAAGATCGTCGTGTCGTCGGCCAGCCGCCCCCGGCAGTGCCGCAGGGTGCCGTCGCGGACGTGGGTGACCAGGCGGGCCGGTTCGGCGGTGCGCGGGTCACGGGCGACGGCCTCCGTGAGCCGGTCGCTCAGCGGATAGAACGTCCCCGACGCGTCCCGCGCCTCCGTCACCCCGTCCGTGACCAGGAGAACCGTCTCCCCGGGATCGATCCGCACCCGCAGCACGGCCGGCCGAGCCGTCCGACCGACCAGGTCGCCGAGGCCCAGCGGCAGACCGTCCCCGGACGGCAGACGCCGTACGCCGTGGGTGCCGACGGCGAGCGCGGGCTCGTGGCCGAAACCCACGATGTGCACGGACGTCCGGTCGTGCGGCGGGAAGCCCAGCAGGACGGCGGTGGCGAAGCGGTCCCCGTCGGCGCGCCCCAGCGCGGTCGTGTGCACCCGGTGCCGGCGCATCCGCGTCTCCAGCCGGTCGGCGACCGTCGCGAGGTCCTCCTCGTGGTAGGCCGCCTCCCGGAACGTGCCGAGCAGCGCGGCCGCCGCCTCCACCGCGCCCAGCCCCTTGCCCTGGACGTCCCCGAGGAGCACCCGGGTGCCGTGCGGGCCGGGCTGGATGTCGTAGAAGTCGCCGCCCACCCGGGCCTCGGCGTCGGCGGCGAGATAGACGGCCGCGTGGTCCAGGCCGCCCCAGACGGGAGGCAGCGGGCGCAGCACCGTACGGCGGGTGGTCTCGGCGATGTCCATCATGTGCAGCATCCGCCGCTCCCCGCGCACCCGGAACGCGGCGGCCAGGACGGACAGGATCGAGCCGATCACGACGAGCGTGAAGTCGGCGGGCCCGGCCCGGTACTGGTCCGGCCAGGCGGCGTCCGCGACGACGTAGGTGATCAGCGCGAGCACCGCGAACAGGATCGTCGTCCACATCCCGCACAGCGCGGCGGCGATGGCGGAGACGAACACGCACCAGGAGACGACCCGGAACTCGCCGGTGGTGTTCCAGTCGGTGAAGGCGATGGCGACGAGCGTGGCGAGCGGCACCAGCCAGGTGACGCTGCGGCCCCGGAACCGCAGGAGCTGATGGCGTTGCAGGACGTCCCGGCTCCGGGCCCGGGCCCGCGGGCTGCGGTCGTGCGGGTCGTGGCCCCCGGCCTCCATGTGGTCAGCGAAGCACGGTGTCGGACCGGCCGCATCCGGGCACCCGGCCCGGGATCCGACTTGCCGCCGCCTCCGCCCAGGTGTGCCCTGGAAGGACAGGGAGGGAGACGGGGGCGAGGAGAAGCCGGGGGCGAGGAGAGAGGAGTGCTCCCATGGCTCATGCGGCACCCGTGATGCGGGCACCGTCCCGGACGGGCAGGACACCCGACGTCTTCAGCGACCGGACCCACCGGATCGCGGCGTGGGCGGTCCCTGTCACGCTCGGGCTGATCTACGGCTACTGGGTCGCGGCCAACAACCGCTCCGGCGAGGCCATCACCGGCTGGAACGTCCTGCTCGGCTTCGTGAGCGCGATCGTGTTCGCGGCGCTGTGGATGGGCATCCACGCGCTGGCCCCGCATGTCATCCGGGAGGTGCACGCCCTGATCTGGGCGGCGTTCGCGGGCTGCGCGTTCGGTTTCCTGTACAGCGAGACCGGTGCCAGTGTGCTGCGCTCGGTGGGCATGGGCGTGGCCATCGGCGCGAGCACCTTCGGAGTGCTCTTCTACCGCTACTACACGCACGAGGACGCGGAGGGTCATCGCGTCCGCTAGGACCGTCCGCGGCGACGGTCACGCACCACATGGGCCCCGGCGTTGTACGCCGGGGCCCATGTGTTCCCTCATCCCTCCACTCACCGGGTGACCGGGATCCACTCCCAGCCGCCCGACGAGGTTCCGGAAGCGCTGAACTCGAAGGAGCCCGAGACGCTGAACGAGCCGGAGGCCACGAGGCTCCACGCGTCGTTCCAGAACGGGTCGGTCCAGTTGACCCAGTGGCCGTCCTTCCACTGCGGGCACGGGTCGTCGCAGGCCGGGACGTGCGCGCGGCCGACGTCGACGAACGCGGCCGACGCCCAGCCCTCGGCGCCGATCATCCAGTACCAGTACGGGTTGCCGTTGACGCTCTGTCCCTTCACCATGCAGCGCACCCGGTCGTGGCTGCCCGGCGCGAGCTGAGCGGCCAGCGGTGCGTGGGTGGTGGGGGCCTGACGCAGGCTGAGGTTGGTGGAGGAGACGACGGTGCCTCGTACGGAGGCGCCGTTCACGCTGCTGCCGTGTCCTTCGGTGTAGGTGGTCGGTGAAGCTTCCGCCGCGGTGGTGCCCAGCGCCGTTGCGGCGAGGGTGCCACCGGTGAGCAGGGCCGCGGCCAGAGTCCGCAGGGCCGGAGTGGTGCGCATGATCGACCTCCTTCTCCCCAGAACCAGGTAACACCCGTTCGGGTGAAGCCTCCACCCGAGGCGGTGTGGAGGGCCCGAAACCCCAGCTCCGACGGGGTGCGGGCCGCCTCGCACCCGGGCGGCCCAGCACCGCTCGCGCGGTCCGGCGGGGGGCTGTTGCCTGGGAGGGTGTCCCGAAACCGGGTGTCCCGAAGCCGCAGGACCGCCGTCTCGGCCGTCCTGACCGCTCTGGCCTGCCTGCTGGTGCCGTTCGGCACGCTGGCGGTCTGGGCGGTGCACGGCCTGGGCCACACCGGACGGTACGTCACCACGGTGGCGCCGCTGGCCTCCGAGCCCGCGGTCCGCGACGCCGTGGCGGACACGGTCGGTGATGATCTGGCCCAGGCTTCCGGTATGGACCGGGACCTGGTGCGGGACGCGGTCCGCTCCTTCACCGGCACCCCGGCCTTCCGCGCCGCGTGGGACGCGGCCAACACGGCCGCGCACACCGCCGTCCTCCGGGCCCTGCGCACCGACGACGAGCGCGCCGCCACCCTCGATCTGGCCTCGGTCACCGCCCCGTTGCGGGACCGTCTCGCCGCCGACCACGTGCCCTTCGCCGACCGCTTCCCGGTCGAACACCGCGAAGTGGTGCTGGTACCCCCCGACGAACTGCCCGCCCTGCGAAAGGGCTACCACGTGCTCGACATCGCCTCCTACTGGCTGCCCGCGGCGGCCGTCCTCTTCGCGGTCACGGGAATCGCCGTCGCCGCGTGCCGCCGCCGCGCGCTCACCGCGACAGCGCTGGGCACCGCGCTCGGCGGCGCGTTCCTCGCCCTCGCCGTCGCGATCGGCCGCCACCTCACCCTCACCGACCTCCCCGACCCGTCCCACCGCGCGGTGACGGCAGCGGTCTACGACACCCTGACGTCCCCCCTCCGCACCACGTCCTGGCTCCTCCTGACCCTGGGCCTGACGACAGCGGCAACCACCTGGCTGACAACCCACGTCCCGCTCCGCCGCCCCCACCCCCCAACCCCCCCGATCCCCACGGCCCCACCCCCGGAACCAACCCGAGTCCACGCCTGACCCCACACCCGCCCAAGCCACCCGCACGACCGACGGAACCCGCAGCCGCCGACGGCGAGTCGCCCATCGAGAAACCCGCACCTGATCAAGGAACCCGCACGGGTGGTGCGGGTGGGAAACTCCGAAGCCGAAGGCGAAGCCGAGGCCGAGCCGCCTCAACACGGCCCCGCAGAGGCCAGCGCCGCAAGCCTCCTCAACGCCCCGGCCAGTTCAGGCAGCGGCGCCGACGCCAGGCCGAGCCTGACCGCGGTCGGCGTGCGGCGCGGGGCAACCGCAAAGGCCGTGCCGGGGGTGAGAGAGATGCCGTGGGTGGCCGCGGCCGCGGCAAAGGTGTCCGCCCGCCAGGGCGCAGGCAACTCCCACCAGGCGAAGTAGGCATGCGGCCCCGTACGAACCCCCACACCCCCCAGACACTCCGCGAGAACCCCCTGCCGCCGCCCCACGTCCACCCGCTTCCGAGCAACCAGCTCGGCAACCGTCCCGTCCTCGATCCACCGCACCCCCGCCTCCAACGCGAACCCCGCCGCACCCCACCCACCCGACCGCACCGCCGCCGCCACGGCATCACCCCGATCCTCCGGTACGACGAGGAACCCGACCGTCAGCCCCGGCGCCACCCGCTTGGACAGCCCGTCCACGACATACGTGAGCCCCGGCGCGTACACGGCGAGCGGCACCGCATCCGGCCGCAGGAAGGACCAGATACGGTCCTCGACCACCGGAAGGCCCAAGTCGGTCACCAGACACCCCAGTTCGGACAGCCGACGCTCCGAAGTGAC
Source organism: Streptomyces sp. CAI-85 (assembly GCF_013363615.1). Taxonomy (NCBI): domain Bacteria; kingdom Bacillati; phylum Actinomycetota; class Actinomycetes; order Kitasatosporales; family Streptomycetaceae; genus Streptomyces; species Streptomyces sp. CAI-85. Next base: position 76,448 of record NZ_JAANNX010000013.1, read on the forward strand.
CAGCGACGTCGGATTGTGCAACGCCGGCTGGAGATACAGCGCCGAGAGAGACGCGGCACGATGCGCTGCGGCGATCGCGTCCGGCCGCACCCCCTCCTCATCGCTCGGCAGCGGCACCAGCACGATCCCCAGCCGCGCCGCGATCTCCTTGACCAGCGGATACGTCAGCTCCTCCACCCCCACCCGACCGCCGGGCCGGACCAGAGAGGCAAGCGCGGCGGCGATCGCCTGACGGGCGTTGCCGGTGAAGAGGATCCGCCCGGGCAGCCCGAGAAGGCTCGCGGCGGCCGCCCGGGCCTCCGCCGTACCGTCCGCCGCGGCGGGCCGCATCGCCCGCGCGAACACGTCCGGCCGCAGCAGCGGCGCGAGCGCGGGGGCGAGCAGCTCCGACTGCCCCGGCGCGGAAGGGTAGTTCAGCTCCAGGTTGACGGTGGGCGCGGAGGCCGTCGGCTCCACGAGCCCCCGCCCGTGCGGTTCCGGCGGCGCGGCCCGGACGAACGTGCCGCGTCCGACCTCGCCCACCACCAGCCCCCTGCGCACGAGTTCGCCGTAGACCCGCCCCGCCGTCGAGGGGGCGATGCCGTGGCGGCGGGCGAACCACCGCTGCGGGGGCAGCCGTTGGCCGGGCCGCAGCAGCCCGGCGGCGATGTCCTCCGCGATGCGGTCGGCGATGACCCGGAAATCCCGCATACGTGCCCGCACCCCACCGTCGTCGTCGATTGCACCGAGGGCAAAGATCTTATTGCACCGAGAAGAACGGCCGACCTAGGGTCACGGACATGGCATCACCCCCCTTCCTCGCATACGAGGACAAAGGCCCGCACTCATCTCTCCCGCCCCTCGTCCTCGTCCACGGCCACCCCTTCGACCGCAGCATGTGGGCCCCGCAGATCGAGACGTTCTCCGCCGAACGCCGCGTCGTCGCGCCCGACCTGCGCGGCTACGGCGCCTCCCCGGTCGTCCCCGGCGTGACACCCCTCTCCCGCTTCGCCGACGACGTCCGCGAACTCCTCGACACGCTCGGCGTGGACACCTTCGTCCTGGCCGGACTGTCCATGGGCGGCCAGATCGCCATGGAGTGCTACGACCGTTTCGGCGACCGCGTGCGCGGGCTCGTCCTCGCCGACACCTTCCCGGCGGCGGAGACGAGCGCCGGGAAGATCGCGCGCCGCGAGACGGCCGACCGGCTGCTCGCGGAGGGCATGCGGGGCTACGCCGACGAGGTGCTGGAGAAGATGGTCGCGCCCTACGCAGACCCCGACGTGAAGGCGCACGTCCACCGCATGATGACGGCCACCTCCCCGGAGGGCGCCGCGGCCGCCCTCCTCGGCCGCGCCGAACGCCCCGACTACCGCGCCCTGCTGACCCGCGTCACCGTGCCCGCCCTGGTCGTGGTCGGCGCCGACGACGAGTTCACCCCCGTCTCCGACGCCGAGGCCATGCACGCCGCCCTGCCCGACTCCGAGCTGTGCGTGATCCCGGGCGCCGCCCATCTGCCCAACCTGGAGCGGCCCGCGGAGTTCGACGCGGCGCTGGGCCGGTTCCTGGCCGGGATCGGGGCATAGCCTTTCGCCAGGACGAAGAGGCGCGGGGGAGACTGATGGGTCACCGGACACGGCTGCTCGCCGTCTGGTGCGCGGCCGCGCCGCTCGGCGCGGTGAGCGTGATCGTCGGCTGCCGGCTCGCCGACACCGACGCCGTCACCCCCGTACCGCAGACGCTGGCCTTCCTGCCCTGGCTGCTGGTCCCCGCCGCCCTGGCCGTGGCGCTCACCCTGCTCGCCCGCTGGTGGAGCGGACTGATCTGGGGCGTCGTGGTCCTCGCCCTGCTCGCCTGGTGCGTCCGGCCGTACGGCCCCGGCGGCGAGCCCGGCGGACCGGCGCTCGCCCGGCTGCGCGTCCTCACCTCCAACGTGGAGTTCGGCTGGGCCACCGGCGCCCTGATCCCGCTGATCCGGAGCACCGGGCCCGACATCGTGTTCGTCCAGGAGTGCGAGTACACCTGCCAGGCCCGCCTGAAACGGGAGGTCGGCGGCACCTACCCGTACCGGAGTGCGGTGGAGGGGGACACCTCCGTCGGGTCGGTCATCCTCAGCCGCTTCCCGCTGACGTCCGCCGCCGGCGTCCCCGGCCGGATGGGCATGCCGGGGGCGGTCGCCGACGTCGACGGGCACGCCGTACGGCTCCAGCTCGCCCACCCCAAGCCGCCGCTGCCCCGTCAGGTCTCCCTCTGGAAGGAGGAGCTGGGCCGGCTGCGCGCCTTCGCCGCCCGGCACGACGACGGCCCGCTGGTCCTGGCCGGCGACTTCAACGCCTCCCAGGACCACGCCGCCTTCCGCCGCATCCTCGACACCGGGCTGCGCGACGCGGCCCGGCTGTCCGGCGCGGGCCGCGAACCGAGCTGGCCGAGCGACACCGCGCCGCCCTTCGGCGCGCAGATCGACCATGTGCTGGTGTCCGAGGAGTTCTCGGCGAGCCGGGCCCGCTTCCTCGACCCGGCCGGCACCGACCACCGCTCCCTGCTGGTGGACCTCACCCTGCACGCGGCCTGACCGGCCGCCGGGCGCGTCAGACGCCGATGTCCCGGCCGTCCACCCGCCACACCGCCACCACCGCCGGGCGGACGATCTTCCCCGGCCCGTCCGGCCAGACGCTCGCGGGCTTCTCCACGGACGCGCCGTTCACCTCGCCCGGGTGCTGGACGGCGACCAGGACCCGCCGGTCCTGCACGAGCGGACCGCAGGTCTCGGCGCCGACCGGCACCGTCAGGAACTGCTTCAGCTCCCCGCGCCGCGGGCCGCGCGTGGCCACGCCGAACAGGCCGTCGTGCGAGCCGAGCTGGGCGCCGTCGGTGGAGATCCACAGGTTGCCGTGCGGGTCGAAGGCCACGTTGTCCGGGCAGGAGATCGGGCTGACGGCGTCCTTGGGGAAGCCCGCGAAGTAGGTGGCGGGGTCCTTCGGGTCACCGGCGACCAGGAACAGCGACCAGGCGAACCGGGTGCTCTCGGCCCGGTTGCGGTGCTCGGTCAGCTCCAGGATGTGCCCGTGCTTGTTGGCGTTGCGCGGGTTGGCCTCGTCGGCGGCCGGGTTCGTACCGGTGCCGCGGTTGGTGTTGTTGGTGAGGGCCACGTACACCTTGCCGGTGTGCGGGTTGGGCTCGATGTCCTCGGGCCGGTCCATCTTGGTGGCGCCCACCTTGTCACCGGCGAGGCGGGTGAAGACGTACACCTCCTCGGCGGTCATCCCCGGCACGTGCGAGACGGCGCCGCGCGCGGTGGCGGTGGCCAGCGGGATCCACTCCCCGCTGCCGTCGAACTCGCCGTCGGCCGGGAGCCGGCCGCTGCCGTCGACCTCGACGGCGGGGGAGTCGCCGGTGAGCCGGGCGACGTAGAGGGTGCCCTCGTCGAGGAGCGTGGAGTTGTGCTCGCGCGCGGCCCGCGAACCGCCCCTCTTCATCCGCTTGCTGCCGACGAACTTGTAGAAGTAGTCGAACCGCTCGTCGTCGCCGGTGTAGACGACGGGCCGCCCGTCGTCGGTGAGCCGCACGGTCGCGCCCTCGTGCTTGACCCGGCCGAGCGCGGTGCGCTTGCGGGGCGTGGAGGTCGGGTCGTACGGGTCCAGCTCGACGACATAGCCGAAGCGGTGCGACTCATTGGGCTCCCGGGCGACGTCGAAGCGCCGGTCGAAGCGTTCCCACTTGCGCTCGGTGGCGCCGGTGCCGAGGCCGTAGCGCTTGTCGGTGGCGCGGGTGGCGTTGGCGAAGTACTGGTTGAAGTTCTCCTCGCCGTGCAGCGTGGTGCCCCAGGGGGTGGTGCCGCCGGAGCAGTTGTTCAGGGTGCCGAGGACCGTGCGGCCGGTCGGGTCGGCGGACGTCCTGAGCAGCTCGGACCCCGCGGCGGGGCCGGTCAGCCGGAACGTGGTGGTGGCCGTGACGCGCCGGTTCAGCGGATGCCGCGGTACGGCGGTCAGGGCGCCCGTCCTGCGGTCCTCCTCCACGACGACGACCCCCAGCCCGTGCGCGGCCCAGGCGATCTCGACCTGCTCGCGGGTCGGGTTCTCGGGGTCGTAGCCCCGGAACATCAGCACCTCGTCGGTGTACTCGTGGTTGGCGACGAGGAGCTGGCGCCGGTGCTCGCCCGGGAGCGGCAGCAGCGCGAGGAAGTCGTTGTTGTACCCGAACTGTCCGGCCTGGGCCGCCGCGGTCTGCTTCTCCGGGTCGAAGGCGGGCGCCCCGCGCAGGATGGGCTCACCCCAGCGGACGACGACGTTCTGCCGGTACCCGTCGGGCACGGTGACGGCGTCGGCGGTGTTGGGGGCGACGGAGGAGTACCGAAGCCCCCGGGCGGGTTGAGGAGTGATGGCCGGTTTGTGCCGTTTCCCTTCCCCCTCTCCCCCGTGCGCGGCGGCGGGAACGGCGGCCCCCGCCCCCACCCCCGCGGCGACGGAGACGACGGCGGCGGCCCGCACGACCGCCCGACGGCTCAGGGCACCCGCGATGACGTCACCGACGTACTCGTTGTCGCTGGTGTTGGGCACCTCGTGGAAGCAGGCGTCGCCACAGCGGAAGCGACAGGTCAGGGCGGATCGACCGCCGGGATGCGAATCGGACGGCGTTCCGATGAGCGGCAGCAGCTTGCGCACCTTTGTTCTCCCCTTGCGTGCCCGTGATGTGAGCGTGACGTTAGGGGGGTGGTCGTGCGCGGGCGCGGACGCGAGGTGAACGAGGGGTGAATGCCCTTGTTCGACAAGGGTGTTGGACCGTCCCCGGACACGTCCGGAAGGCGGTGTTGACACACGCCTGTCCCCCTTGCTCACCCCTGCCGAAGATCGCCACGAGAGGCCGCTAACCTTACGTGTCCGTCCTGGCCAGGGATTGAGGCTTCAACTCACGCGAAGGGTTGCGCGCATGGGCATTCTCACTCGCCTTCGGAACGCTTTCGGCCGCTCACGCAAGGAGCGCGACCTCGGGGCGGAGGAAGTCCCTTCGCAGGGCCGCCCCCCGGCGGAGGAGGAAACCCCGACCCCCACGGTCCCGGAACCCCGCACGGAGTCCCCCGACACCCACGACCTCGTCTCAGCAGCCTTCGACAAGGTAACGGTCCCGCCCCAGACGCCTGCGGCTGAGCCCGAGGCCAAGGCGGAGACGCCGGCTGAGCCCGAGGCAGAGGCGGCGGCCACGGCTGAGGTTGAGCCCGAGCCCGAAGCCGAGGCCGAGGCCGAGGCCGAGGCCGAGGTAAAGGCTGAGGCAGAGGCGGAGACTACGGCTGAGCCCGAGGCTGCGGCAGAGCCCGAGGCAGAGGTAGAGGCGGAGGCTACTGCCGAGCCCAAGGCCCAGCCCGAGCCCGAGGCAAAGACCGAGGCAGAGCCTGAGGCCGAGGTGGAAGCTGCGGCGGAGGCGGAGGCAGAGGCTGCTTCCGAGCCTGAGGCCGAAGCCGAGCCCGAGCCGACGCCCGCCCCGGAGCCGGCCGCCGAGCCGGTGGCGGAGGCCGTGACGCCCGAGCCCGAGCCGACCGCCGAGGTCCCGCCTGCGGCGGAGGAGCCGGAGCCGGTCGCCGAGGTCACTCCTGCGGAAGAGGCAGCACCGGAGCCGGAGGCGGAGCCGACGGCTGGGGCCACGGACCCGGCGGCCGCCGACGGCGAGTCGCCCTCCGAGGAGCCCGCACCCGACAACCCCACCCGCACGGGTGGTGCGGGTGGGAACGACCAGGCCGAAGGCGAAGCCGAGGCCGAAGCACAGACCACCGAACCCGCACCCGCCGACGGCGAGACGCCCCCGGAGGAGCCCGCACCCGACAACGCAACCCGCACGGGTGGTGCGGGTGGGAACACCGAGGCCGAAGGCGAAGCCGAGGCCGAGACACAGGCACAGGTCACCGACCCCGCCGCAAAAGCCCTCGCCGCAGCGCAGCTAACCGGCACAAAGGCCACCGTCTACCTCGTCCTCGACCGCTCCGCCTCCATGCGCCCGTACTACAAGGACGGCTCCGCCCAGGCCCTCGCCGACCAGACCCTCGCCCTCGCCGCCCACCTCGACCCCGCCGCCACGGTCCACGTCGTCTTCTTCTCGACGGAGGTCGACGGCACCGCCGACCTGACCCAGGCCGACCCCGAGAACAGGATCGACGAGCTGCACGCCGGCCTGGGCCGCATGGGCCGTACCAGCTACCACGCCGCCGTCGAGGCCGTCGTAAGCCACCACGAGAAGTCGAACGACCCCAAGGGCCCCGCCCTGGTCGTGTTCCAGACGGACGGCGCCCCGGACGCCAAGACCCCGGCCACCCAGTCCCTCAACGACGCCGCGAAGAACCACCCCACCGTGTTCTTCTCCTTCGTCGCCTTCGGTGAGCACGACAACAAGGCGTTCGACTACCTCCGCAAGCTCAAGACCCCCAACGCGTCCTTCTTCCACGCGGGCCCCACCCCCCGCGAGCTGACGGACACCGAGCTGTACGAGGGCGTCCTCGCAGGCTGGCGCCCGTAACCCCAGCGCTACTCCGATGCCGCCCGCATCCCACCCCGTAAAACGGGAGGCGGGCGGCATACACACGTCGGCTACGATTTCAAGGTTCGTACCCGTAGCGACCTGGGAGCAGCCCCCGATGGCTCGACACCTCATCACCAGCGCCCTTCCGTACATCAACGGAATCAAGCACCTGGGCAACATGGTGGGGTCCATGCTCCCGGCGGACGTGTACTCCCGGTACCTCCGCCAGCGCGGCCACGACGTCCTGTACATCTGCGCCACGGACGAGCACGGCACCCCCGCCGAGCTGGCCGCGAAGGAGCAGGGCCTGCCGGTCGACGAGTTCTGCGCGCAGGCGCACGACGCGCAGAAGGCCGTCTACGACGGCTTCGCACTCGCGTTCGACTACTTCGGCCGCAGCTCCAGCCCGCAGAACGTCGAGATCACCCAGCACTTCGCCCGCCGCCTCAACGAGAACGGTTTCATCGAGGAGCGCGCGATCCGGCAGGTCTACAGCCCCGCCGACGGCCGTTTCCTCCCGGACCGCTACGTCGAGGGCACGTGCCCGCACTGCGGCTACGACAAGGCCCGCGGCGACCAGTGCGAGAACTGCACCCGGGTGCTCGACCCCACCGACCTGATCAACCCGCGCTCGGCGATCTCCGGCTCCACGGACCTGGAGGTCCGCGAGACCAAGCACCTCTTCCTCCTCCAGTCCAAGCTTCAGCACGAGGTCGAGGCGTGGGTGTCCCGGCACGAGGCCGACTGGCCGCAGCTCGCCTCCTCCATCGCCCGCAAGTGGCTGAACGAGGGGCTGCACGACCGCGCGATCACCCGTGACCTGGACTGGGGCGTGCCCGTCCCGGCGGACACCTGGCCGGAGCTGGCCGCCGAGGGCAAGGTCTTCTACGTCTGGTTCGACGCCCCGATCGAGTACATCGGCGCGACGAAGGAGTGGTCCGACCTCGACCCGGAGAACCGCGACTGGAAGTCGTGGTGGTACGAGGCCGACGACACCGTGCGCTACACGGAGTTCATGGCGAAGGACAACGTCCCCTTCCACACCGTGATGTTCCCGGCCACCGAGCTGGGCGTGCGCGAGCCGTGGAAGAAGGTCGACTACGTCAAGGCGTTCAACTGGCTGACGTACTACGGCGGGAAGTTCTCCACCTCCCAGAAGCGCGGTGTCTTCACCGACCAGGCCCTGGACATCCTCCCGGCCGACTACTGGCGCTACTTCCTCATCGCCAACGCGCCCGAGTCGGACGACTCGTCGTTCACCTGGGAGCACTTCACGGCCACGGTCAACAAGGACCTCGCCGACACCCTGGGCAACTTCGTCAACCGCGTCCTGTCCTTCTCCAAGAAGCGTTTCGGCGAGGAGGTCCCGCAGGGCAGCGCGGCCGGTGAGGCGGAGGCGAAGCTCGGCGAGCAGATCGCCGAACTCCTCGCCGAGTACGAGGCCCAGATGGAGGCCCTCCAGTTCCGCAAGGCGGCCGCCGCCCTGCGTGCGCTCTGGTCCGCGGGCAACTCCTACCTGGAGGAGAAGGCCCCCTGGCTGGAGATCAAGACGGACAAGGACGGCGCGGCTCTGACCCTGCGCACGGCGATGAACCTCATCCACCTGTACTCGGTGGTCTCCGAGCCGTTCATCCCGGCCAGCGCGAAGGTGATGCGCGAGGCGTTCGCCCTGTCCGACGACACGGCGACCTGGGTCTCCCCGGAGGAGGCGAAGGCCCTGGCCGCCGTCCCCGCCGGCACGGCGTTCACCGTCCCGCCGGTCCTGTTCGCCAAGCTGACGGACGACGACCTGGCGGCCTACAAGGAGCGATTCGGCGGCCAGGAAGCCTGACGCCGCAGAGCCGGAGGCCACATGTCCAGGATCCTCGTCGACATCGACGACGACATGCTGGCCTTCGCTCAGCAGCAGCTCGGTACCAAGACCAAGCGGGAGACCATCAACCGCGCGCTGACCATGGCGGCAGCTATCAGTGCGGACGACCGGGCCCGAGTCCTGCGCTGGCTCCAGGAGAACGCCGAAGACTTTCTCGACTTCGACGTTCTCGAAGATCGGGAGCGCTCCGGCCTATAACCGCCGTCCGGCGACTGCTGCGTGGCCAACTCGGCGCGCCCTGGCCCGACCGCGTGGCGCGAGGTCTCGTCGCCATCTGCCCACCGGTCGAGGCCGAACCGATGCCCGCCAGCGGTCATACCCGCCCTTGCCCATACCGTCGACGATATATATCGTCGACGGTATGAAAGGTTCGCGGTACACCATCGAACTCGAACCCGAGGTCGAGAAGTGGCTGGACACCCTGACCCCGCACGACCACGGCCGGGTGATGTTCTACGCCGACCTCCTGGCCGACTTCGACGGCATACTCGACGAGCCCTACACCCGTCACCTCGGCGGCAAGGTACGAGAGCTCCGGTTCCGTCTCGGACGGCAGCACCACCGCATCACCTACTGGCTCGCACCGGGCCGGCGCATCGTGCTTCTCACCGTCTTCACCAAGACACAACCGCAGGAGAACGCCGAGGTGGAGCGGGCCCTGGCCGCCCAGAAGAAGTGCGAGGCCGAGCACCCGCCCGCCCATACCGTCTACGACCGCTTCCCGGAGGACACCCCATGAGCCACACTCGTTGGGAAATCACCGATGCCGACCGGGCACGTGAGGGATACCAGGAAGCCCGTCGCGCCTACCTGTTCGGCAAGGCAATCCGTGACCGCCGCACCGCCCTGGGGCTGACCCAGACCCAACTCGCCGAACGCGCGGGCATGACCCAGGCCGCCATCTCACGCCTGGAGCACGGCGGCTCCACACCGACCATCCCCCTCCTCGAACGCCTGGCCTCCGCTCTCGACTCCACCCTGCACCTGGACATCACGCCCGACAGCGACCTCTCGGTGGCCTTCACTTCCCGGGCAGCCTGACAAAGTTGCAGTATCAGCTCCCGGACACGTACTCCACAAAGCCCGCCCATGCCTCCGGCGTGAGAGCGAGGCGTGGGCTGACGTCCGGGTACTTGGAGTCGCGGACGTGGATGGTGCCGGGAGTGTGGGCGACCTCGACACAGGACTCGCCGTCAGTGCCGCCGCTGTAGCTGCTCTTGAACCACACGCCGCTCATGACGACGCGTACGCCACGAAGTCCGTCCAAGCGTCCGGCGCCAGCGCGAGGCGGGGGCTGGCGTCCCGGTGCTTGGAGTCGCGGACGTGGATGGTGCCGGGGGTGGCGGCGACCTCAACACAGGAGTTGCCGTCGCCGCTGCTGCTGTAGCTGCTCTTGAACCACGCCAGCTCGGAGCCGTCGCCGGTGATGGGGTTGCCGCTCATGTTTCTCCAAGCATCTGCTCGATGAACGCCCGCGACTCTCGGGGCGTGAGCGCCTGGGCCCGGATCATGCTATAGCGCAGGTCAAGGATGCGGATCTGCTTCGGATCGGTCACTGGGCGGCCGTTGAACGCCCCTTCGGAACGCCCCACCGCCGTACCGTCCGGGAACTTCAGCACCTCGACGATCCCGCCCGTGCCGAAGTGCTCCTCGATGTCTGTCGGCATCACCTGGATAGACACGTTCCGCAACTCCCCCAGCTCAAGCAGACGTTCGAGCTGTCGACGCCACACCATTCTGCCCCCGACCGGCCGCCGGAGCGTCGACTCTTCCTGGACGAAGCTGAGCGTCGGCGCTGGTGCTCTGTCGAAGATCGGACGGCGAGCCATGCGGGCGGCCACCATGCGTTCCGTCTCCTCGTCCGAGTACGCGGGAAGCCACGCGCCGAACAGCGCCCGCATGTGGTCCTCGGTCTGCAACAGACCAGCGACGTTGCTGTTCTCGTACACCCCGATCTCGACCGCCCGTGCCTCCATCTGCGCCAAGTCCCGCACCTTCTTCGGATACCGGACCTTGGCCACGTCCTCCTTCATCGCCGCAAGCAAACCCCCCGCCCCCAACACCTCGTCCGCCCTGTCCAGATACTCGGGCCGGGGAATCCGTTTCCCGCTCTCGATCTTGTAGACGAGGTCCTCTCCGTACCCCACCGCGTCGCCGAACTCGCCGGCCCGCATCCCCACCGCCTCCCGCCGCAACTTCAACTGCCGCCCCACGGTGGCGACTACGGCCACACCCCACTCGTCGTCCGGATCCACCTCCCACCCCGGCTCGTCCGCCTCCGTCCTGAGCCGCCGTACCTCGCCGTCCACCGACATGCGCACCCCTCCGTAATGCCGCCACGTACCGCGACGCCCTACCCGCCCGCACCGCCCCGACAGCCCGGACACACCGGACAAGCGCTGGACAGTCACCGTACGCAACGACGTCGTCACTACTCACGCTAAGCGCATCCGGCCACGCTGAGTGACGTGATTCCAGAATCGGCCCAACCCGACTGCCACTTCCGCAACTTCAGCGTCCTGCTGTCGCCCACCCCGCGCGGCGCCCGCCTCGCCCGCCTCCTCGCCACCGAGCAACTGCGTTCCTGGGGCCTGCCCCAAGACCCGGCCGCGAACATCGTCGCCGAGCTGGCGAACAACGCGGCCGGCCACGGCAAGGTCTCCGGGCGCAACTTCCGGCTCCTGCTGTACGTCATCGGCGGAACGCTCCGCATCGAGGTGACCGACACACGCGGTGACCGGCTCCCGGAGCCCCGGGAGGCGGCCCCCGACAGCGAGACCGGACGCGGACTCTCCCTCGTGGCCGCTCTCGCGGACCGCTGGGGAGTCGCCCCGGGTCTTCGCCCGCGCAAAACGGTATGGGCCGAACTCACCCTCCCCGCACCGGAATCACCGAAGCCTGGAACTCCACACCCCGGTCCGACCTGCGCCTCCTATGAACTACCCACTGGAGATAAAGCACCCCACCAAGCCCCACCCCTCCCTCCCGCGGCGCAAACTCACTCCCGCGAGTGAATATGCCCAACTGGGCTGGATTCGGACCCGGTTGCCTGCCTTACGCTCACCGCAGCAAGAAGCAATCCCAGACATGCGTCGGCCCCCGCCGGGAGTAGCGATCCCTGCGAGGGCCTGACCACCGAGGAAGTTAGGCCCTTCCTGAATGGATACCGAAAACCCTAGCGCGCCCGCGTCCGCCAAGTCCCGTAACCCGGGCAAAAACCACACCCACGGGCGCCCCAACTCCGGCGTGATCCACGAACACGTCCGCCTCACCGAGAACTTCACGGTGATCGGCAACGACCTCGCCCAGCACCGGGAGCTGTCGCTGCTGGCGATCGGGCTGGCCTGCTACATCCAGTCCGTGCGGCCGGGCACGGCGATCGACATCAAGAGCCTCGCCGGCCGCTTCCCGGAAGGCCCCACCCGTATCGCGGCGGCACTCCGCGAACTGGAGACCCACGGCTACCTGCGCCGCAGCCGCTTACGGGCGCCGACCGGGCGGATCGTCACCCGCACGGTCTCCAGCAACAGGCCGGGCCACAGGCCCGCCGCCGACACCCCCGACAGGCCCGTCCGACGCACGGCACCGGAGAAGCCGCCCCCTCGCAAGCGACTGCTCCCACCCGTGCCGAAGCCCGGGTACAGCTCCCCCGAGCTGCTCAGGATGGCCGTCGACGTCCTCGCCGGGCTCCGCCGTCACGACCCCCGTCTGCTCCTCTCCGCCACCGACGCCGAGCATCTCGCGCCCGGTGTCGCCGCCTGGCTGGAGCGCGACCTCACCCCCACCGCCGTACGCCACGCGCTGACCGAGAACCTGCCGCTGGAACCCCTGATCCGCCCGGCCGCCCTCCTGGCCCACCGCCTCACGGCCCAACTCCCGCCCCCACCCCCGTTCCGCCCACCGGCCCCACCACCCCCGGAGCGCAGACACCCTCTCCAGACCTGCGACCGCTGCGACCGCGCCTTCCGCGCCCCGGAACCGGGCCACTGCCGCGACTGCCGAACGTCCACGAACGAGGCAGCATGAACACACAGATGCTCGTCATCCCCTCGGATGCCTCGGCACCAGCCGAGCTCCCCGCGCTCCCGCCCGGCCCGGATACCCTGGCAGGGGTACTCCTGGAGGACACCATGAGCACACTGGCCGACCACGGACGCGAACTGATCCCCCGCCCCGAGCAGACTCCCGACGCTCTGCGCGCGGCTCTCGCCGTCGTGGCCCCGGGCCGCCTGGAGGAGATGCAGGCCACGAAGGACGAGGCCTTCGCCAAGGCCGTCGAGTGGCAGTCCCTGAGCCCCGTGCAGAGCTGGGTCCTCCTATGGGCCAGGGACATCGAGATCGCCCGCCGCCCCGACCTGTCCTCCCGTCTCGAACGGGCGCGGGGCACCCTGGAGAACGAAGACCCCGCCGTCGCTCGGCAGGCTCTCCAGGAGCTGACCGCCGTACTGGACGAGGCCATGAAGGCAGTGCGCGGTTGAGCTGGAAGTGGGAGTACGCCTTCGGAGCGGAGGAAGCGGCCCGCACCGCTCCCGCCGATTTCCTCGCCAGAGTGGAAAGCACGGCGGACGAGCTGGTCAGAGCCGCCGAAGCGGTCCACGTCCACGGACGGGCCCATAGAGGCTTCGATCCGAAGGGCGGCGACGTCATCGTCCCCGGCGGCATGTTCACGTACCAGGTCGTCGTACGCAGCGAACGTGTCTACGTCGTCCAGATCACCTGCCTGGGTTTCTGAACCGCCGCCGTCGCCGCGAACTGAGGCGCCTCGTACAACGTCGTTGTCGGTGTGGGCGATCCGGACCGGGACGGCAGAACGGACCCGGGTGCCCCCGACACCACAGGCATGCTGTCCGGTACCGGTATCTGAAGGAGATGTCATGGCGCTCTTCGGCAACGCCCATCCCATCGACAACCACCAGGCCCAGCAGGACTACGCGCGGCTGTTCGGCCACGGCGAGACCGTGCACGCCGCGTTCCTGCTGATCCGCGACACCATACTGTTCACCGACCGCCGGCTGATCCTGATCGACAAGCAGGGGATCACCGGGAAGAAGGTCGAGTACCACTCGGTGCCGTACCGGAGCATCACGCACTTCGCCGTGGAGACCGCAGGCACCTTCGACCTCGACGCCGAGCTGAAGATCTGGGTCTCCGGCTCCTCCGTGCCGATCGAGAAGACCTTCACCAAGGGTGTGGACATCTACGAGGTGCAGGCGATCCTCACGCAGTTCGTGGCGCGCTGATCCCGGCGGGCCGGGGCCCACCCGCACTACGCTCCGGTCATGCCGCCCCACCTGCTCGAACCGCCCCTCCAGCTCATCGCCGACGTCCTCGACGCGGCACCCGCGCCCTTCTCGCTCGCCGGCGGGTACGCGCTGGAGGCCCACGGTCTGCCGCGCCGCCCGCACGCGAACGTGGACCTGGCGACGGAGAGCGCCGCACCGATGCCCCGGCTGGCCGAGGCCCTGGCGGCGGCGCTCATCGACGGGGGCCGGGAGGCGGCCGTACGGGACACGGACCCGCTCTCCGCGCACCTGGAGGTGTCGGGCCTGGGGCTCGCGCTCCACAAGGAGACCCTGTGGTCCCCGCCCGTCCCCACCCCGTACGGTCCGGCGCTCGCCCTCCCGGACGCCGTCGGCACCAAGATCCGCGCCCTGTACGACCGCGGGCTGGCCGTCGACCTGATCGACGCCCGGTCCGCCGCCGCCCGCTTCACCCACCCCGACCTGGAGGAACTGGGCCGCCGGCACGCCCGCGACGACTTCGACCTCCCCACCCTCCAGGCCCGGCTGACCGGCACGGACCACTACCCGGACGCGGCGTTCACGGCCTACGGTCTGACGGAACCCGAGATCGCCGCCCTCCGGTCCTGGGCCCAGGAATGGTCGACGGACATCGCCGAACGCCTCCTGGAGGAGGGAGCCTCCCCGGACGAACCGGAGGTGCAGTGATCTTCACCCTTCCGCATCCGCACGCGAAAGGGGCCGGAAATCGATGACGATTTCCGGCCCCTCCGTGAAGCGGGTGCGGTTACTTCGGCTGGGGCTTGCGCACCGTCAGGTGCAGCTCCTTGAGGCGGGCCTCCTCCAGCTCCGTCGGCGCGCCCATCATCAGGTCCTGGGCGTTGCCGTTGAGCGGGAAGGCGATCGTCTCGCGGATGTTCGGCTCGTCCGCGAGGAGCATGACGATCCGGTCGACGCCGGGGGCGATACCGCCGTGCGGCGGGGCGCCGAAGCGGAACGCGCGCAGCATGCCCGCGAACTTCTCCTCGACGGTGTCCCGGTCGTAGCCGGCGATCTCGAACGCCTTGAGCATGATCTCCGGCTCGTGGTTCCGGATCGCGCCGGAGGACAGCTCGACGCCGTTGCAGACGATGTCGTACTGCCAGCCCAGGATGTCCAGCGGGTCCTGGGTCTCCAGGGCCTCGAGACCGCCCTGCGGCATGGAGAACGGGTTGTGCGAGAAGTCGATGGCGCCGGTGTCCTCGTCCTTCTCGTACATCGGGAAGTCGACGATCCAGCAGAAGCGGAAGACGCCGTCCTCGAAGTGCCCGGCGCGCTTGGCGGCCTCGACCCGCACCGCGCCCATGATCTTCGAGACCTCGTCGAACTCGCCCGCGCCGAAGAACACGGCGTGCCCGGCGGCCAGCGACAGACGCTTGGTCAGCTCGGCGACGTTCTCCTCGGTGAGGAACTTGGCGATCGGGCCGGTCAGCGAGCCGTCCTCGGCGACACGGACCCAGGCCAGGCCCTTCGCGCCCTGCGAGACCGCGAAGTCACCGAGCTGGTCGAAGAACTTGCGGGGCTGGGCGGAGACGTCCGGCACCGGCAGCGCGCGCACATGCTTGCCGGCGAACGCCTTGAACTCCGAGCCCTCGAACACGTCGGTGATGTCGACCAGTTCGAGCTGGGCGCGCAGGTCCGGCTTGTCGGAGCCGTACTTCAGCATCGCCTCGCGGAACGGGATGCGCGGGAACGGCGAGGTGACATGACGGCCGCCGCCGAACTCCTCGAACAGCTCGGTCATGAGCTGCTCGATCGGCCGGAAGACGTCCTCCTGCTCGACGAAGCTCATCTCGACGTCGAGCTGGTAGAACTCGCCCGGCGAACGGTCCGCGCGCGCGTCCTCGTCGCGGAAACAGGGCGCGATCTGGAAGTAGCGGTCGAAGCCCGAGATCATCAGCAACTGCTTGAACTGCTGCGGCGCCTGGGGGAGGGCGTAGAACTTGCCCGGGTTCAGCCGGGAGGGGACGACGAAGTCACGGGCGCCCTCGGGGGAGGTCGCGGACAGGATCGGCGTCGCCATCTCGTTGAAGCCCAGCGCCGTCATCTTGTGCCGGATCGCCGAGATGACCGCCGTGCGCAGCATGATGTTCTTGTGCATGCGCTCGCGGCGCAGGTCCAGGAAGCGGTACTCCAGGCGCCGCTCCTCGTTGACCCCGTCCTCGGCGTTGATCGTGAAGGGGAGCGGGGCGGCCGCGCCCAGCAGCTCGACCTCGCCGACCTCGACCTCGATCTCGCCGGTGGGCAGCTCCGGGTTGACGTTCTCGGTGCCCCGGGAGACGACCTTGCCGTCGATCCGGACCGTGGACTCCTTGGTCACCTTGTCCAGGGCCTCGTAGGCGGGCGTGCCGGGACGGGCGACGAGCTGCGTGATGCCGTAGTGATCGCGCAGATCGATGAAGAGGATGCCGCCCAGGTCGCGCCGATTGTGCAGCCAGCCACTCAGCCGGACGTCGGTGCCGACGTCAGAGGAGCGGAGCTCGCCGCAGGTGTGGGACCTGTACCGATGCATCGTCGTTCATCCAGTCTTCGCGGATCGGGGATCATGTCGGGGCATGTGTGGGGCACGTTTCACGTGAAACAACCCCAGCCTACCGGCCGGGCCGAGATCGCCTCTCCTCAATAGACCGAGGGTGATCCGGGGCGATCGGTGGCATTTGCTGTTCCCGTCTTCATAAAGTGGGGCAATGCGCACTGACGAGCCCCTGCCCGCCGTGGGAGAGGTGCTCGCCTCCCTCGCGACCGGTATCTGGCACTGGAGCACGGCCACCGGGCTGGTCACGGTCGACGCCGAGGCCGCCCGACTGCTCGGGCTGCCCGCCGAGGGGGCGGTCCTCACCGAGGCCCAGACCCGGGCCCGGCTCCACCCCGTCGACTGGAACGAGATCACCGGAGTCGTCCAGCTCGCGGTGGCCGAGGCGACCCTCGCGGAGGTGCGCATCCGGATCATGGACGAGCGCGGCCATGTGATCCGGGTGGTGCGCAGCCGCTCCAAGCCGTCCTTCGACCCGGTGAAACGGGCGTACGAACTGATCGGCACCCTCCAGGAGGTCACCGAGCCCCGGCCGGGCACCCCCGCCGGGCGGACGGCCGTCACCGGTGACTGGCGGCGCTCGCGGGAGGCGTTCCTGCTGGACGCGGGCCGGGCGCTGGCGGAGGCTCGTGACACGGAGGAGGTGCTGCGGGTCGCGGCCGGGCTGTCGATGCCGGGCTTCTCCCCGGACGGTCTGGCCGTCTTCGGTGTGGAGGGCGACCGGCTCACGGTGATCGGCCACCACGGGCAGCGCCCCGGCGACGAGAACCCCTTCACCCATATGCCGGTGAACACCGACTATCCGGCCGCCGAGGTGGTGCGCACCGGCCGGGCCGTGTATCTGTCCTCGCCGGGTCAGTACAAGGAGCGCTATCCGCTGACCTGGCCGATGGCCTCGCACTTCGGCCGGCAGTCGTGGGCGTTCCTGCCGCTGACCGTGGCCGGCCGCACGATGGGCGCCTGGATGGCGGCCTTCACCTACCCGGTGGCGTTCACCCCCGACGAACGGTCCGTGCTCACCACCGTGGCCCGGATGCTCGCCCAGGCCCTGACCAGGGCGGGTGCCGCCGAGACCCAGCGCGAGCTGACCGACGGTCTCCAGCGCTCCATGCTGCCGACGCTCGGCCCGGAGATACCGGGTCTGACCCTGGCCGCCCGCTACATACCGACCGGCGGCGGCCTCCAGGTCGGCGGCGACTGGTACGACATGATCCCGCTGCCCGGCGGCACCTCCCGTTCGAGGTCTGGGGCGGACCGGTTCGCGCTGGTCATCGGGGACGTCCAGGGCCATGACGTGCGCGCCGCCGGGCTGATGGGCCAGCTCCGCATAGCGCTGCGCGCGTACGCGGCCGAGGGCCACCGCCCCGACGCCGTCCTCTCCCGCGCCTCCCACTTCTTCCACGGCCTCACCGACGCCGACCCCGGCGGCGAGGTGCGCTTCGCGACCTGTCTGTACGTCGAGGTCGACCCGGCGACGGGGGTGCTGGAGTTCGCCCGCGCCGGGCATCTCGACCCGGCCGTGCGGATGACCGACGGCACGGTGCTGCTCCGCGCCACGGCCGGCGGGCTGCCGCTGGGCATCGACCCCGACGCCGACTACCCCACCACCCGGCTCGCCCTGGAACCCGGCGAGGCGCTGATGCTGTGCACGGACGGCCTCCTGGAGACCGGCGGGCACGACCTCGACACCGGCTGGCTGCGCATCCGCAAGATCCTGGAGACCCACGAGGGGGACCTGGAGACCCTGGCCGACTCCCTGGTGCAGGCCGTGCACGGGCCGTCCTCCCACCACACCACCGGGCCGCTGGCCGACCGGCGCGAGGACGACATCGCCCTGCTGCTGCTCTTCCGGCAGGGCGCGGCGGGCGTCGGCCTCGACTCCGGCCCGGCGGCACGGCAGCAGGTGCGGCGCACGATGCTCACCGTGGCGCAGGCCGAGCCCGAGCGGGTCGCGGTGGGCCGGCAGCAGCTCCGTGAGCTGCTGCACGACTGGAACAGCGACGACCAGGTGGACTCGGCGGTGCTGCTGGTCTCCGAGATGCTGACGAACGTGCTGGTCCACACGGACGCCGACGCGCTGCTCGTCGCCGAGGTGACCGGGGTGTCCGGGGAGCGCCGGATCCGGGTGGAGGTGACGGACACCAGCGACGATCTGCCGCACAAGCGCCGGCCGGGCGAGCTGGCCTCCTCCGGGCGGGGGCTGATGCTCATCGAGCTGCTCGCGGACACCTGGGGGGTCGCGCCTCGGGGCGAGGGCAAGAGCATCTGGTTCGAGCTCTACGAGCCGCCGGCCTCCGCCGCGGCGCCGGAGGTGCCGGGGGTGCCCGATGCGCCCGAGGTGCCGTAGCGGGTCCGCAGTTCGTGCAGGACGCCGAAGGCGGCGGCGGTGAGCGGTACGGCGAGCAGCATGCCGAGGATGCCGGCGACCGAGGCCCCGGCCGTGATCGCGAGCATCACGGCCGCGGGATGCATCTGCACGGTGCGGCTCTGGATCATCGGCTGGAGCACATGCCCCTCCAGCACCTGTACGGCCAGCACCACCCCGAGCGCCCACAGCGCGATCACGAACCCCCGTTCGGCGAGCGCGACCAGCACCGCGACGGCGCCGGACAGGAACGCGCCGAGATAGGGGATGTACGCCAGCACGAACACCAGGGCGCCCAGGCCGACGGCGCCGGGGACGTCGAGGACGAGCAGCCCGACGGTGATGCACAGGGCGTCGATGAGGGCGATGATCGTCGTCCCCCGCATGAACCCCTCCACCGCCTGGAAGGCCCGCCGGGCCATGGCCTCCGCGGTGTCGGCGGTGCCCGGCGGGGCGAAGGAGCGCAGCGCGCCGACGGCCCGGTCGGAGTCCCGCAGGAAGAAGAAGACGAGCAGCAGCGCGAGCACGGCCATGGCGAGCCCCTCGCCGACCACGCTCACCCCGCTGATCACATTGGAGGCGGCGGTCCCCCCGAACCGGCTCAGCAGCTCCCGCGAGTTGGCGGCGAGGTCGTCGAGCGAGGTCCCGGCGGCCCCGAAATGCTCCGCGATCCCCTCGGCGGCGTGCCGCAAGGAGGCGATGATCTCGTCACCGGTGTCGATGAGCGCGGCGACGACGATGTACACGGCACCCCCGACAACAGCAACGACGGCGACACAGGTCAACCCGGCCGCCACGGCCCTGGGCACCCGGGCCTTCACCATCCGCCGGTACAACGGCCCCAACAAAGCGGTCCCCAGCAACGCGAGCAGCACAGGCGTAACAGCAGTACTGAACACCGCACAGAGCCGAATCCCCACCCACCCGACCCCGGACGCCACCAGCACGACAACACACCACGCGGCAAACCGACGCACAGGCACGGGAAGCAGCAGCACCCACCCAGCGGACCACGCTTCGCCCCCGCTGTCCTGCCCGAACGTGCCGACCGGGTGACGGGGCGTCACATCTGGGCAGAATCGATACATCTGTTCCCCTAACAGATGATTGTCCTTGATAACCCCACCTGTTGCCTCCGGGTGTGCCTACGTTCCGACCAGGAGGTGATGCTCGATGTACGAGCAGAACAACATCCCGTCGGACGAGTCGACGGGGCAACGGCAGGACGCGATCGACATCAACGACTTCGTGTTCGCGGCCACGGGGGCGCGGGTGCGAAGGCTGACGATGCCGGATGGGGAGCACTGGTTCGTGGCGGCCGACGTGGCCACGGAACTGGGGTACGCGAACACCCGCCAAGCACTCGACTGGCATGTTGCGGCAACTTTCCAGTCCACCCTCGACGATCTTGCTCGAACCGTCTATGGAGCAGACGGTTCGAGCAAGATTGCAGGTCACGGCCTCAAGAAGTCGATGAGGATGGTGACCCTGCAAGGTCTTGTAGCCCTCGTCAACGGCTGCACCAAGCCCGAGTGCGACTCCTTCAAAGCCTGGGTCTCGGAAGTCATCGCCACCATCCAGCGCGACGGCTCCTACTCCCTCGAACCCGCCGCCGTGCAGCCTGCCCCCTCGGGCAGTACCGCGTACGTCATGCCGGATCAGGTGGCCGATGCCATCGTGCGGCTGGAGGAGCGGAACATCCGGGCGGACGAGATGATCCTGG
Source organism: Streptomyces sp. CAI-85 (assembly GCF_013363615.1). Classification (NCBI taxonomy): domain Bacteria; kingdom Bacillati; phylum Actinomycetota; class Actinomycetes; order Kitasatosporales; family Streptomycetaceae; genus Streptomyces; species Streptomyces sp. CAI-85. The sequence goes on from NZ_JAANNX010000013.1 coordinate 96,704, forward strand.
CGTTCCAGAAGGAGCAGAACGATCTGCTGCGGCAGATGACCGACGCGCTGAAGGACATCGCGGGCGCCCTCAGGAGTCCCGGCCCACGGAGTCCGGAAGTGACTCCCGCGGATCTGCTGGCCACCTGGCGGACGAAGAACCTGATCGTCACGGACGATGTCCACTCAGTCGCCGCGGTGCTCGCCCCGGCCCTGCTGCGCGGTGAGGCCCACTACCGGATCGAGGAGATCGCCACCCGTACGGGGCTGCCGCACGAGCGGGTGCACGACTGCCTGCGCATGCTGCTCAAGCGCGGCTGCATGCGTCAGACCGGCTGTGCTGCCGACGGGGCGCCGGTGTACGTGCTGCCGTAGTGACCGCATGACAGAAGCCCGACGTCGCAAAACAAGGTTGCGGCGTCGGGCCTCGTCGTACCGTACCGGGTTTCAGGCCTCCTGCGGGCCTTCCTCCGTCATTCCGTGGACTGCCGGGATCGTGCCCAGACGGCCCTTCTGGAAGTCCTCGAACGCCTGCATGAGTTCGTCCTTGGTGTTCATGACGAACGGGCCGTAGTGGGCCATCGGCTCGCGGATGGGGCGGCCGCCGAGGAGGACGACCTCCAGGTCCGGGGTGTGGGAGTCCTGCTTGTCGTCCGCGCGGACCGTCAGCGAACCGCCCGCCCCGAACACCGCGGTCTGGCCGAGGTGGATCGGACGCCGTTCCGCGCCGACCGTGCCCTTGCCCGCCAGCACGTACGCCAGGCCGTTGAAGTCCTCGCGCCAGGGCAGCGTCAGTTCCGCGCCCGGTGCCAGCGTCGCGTGCACCATCGTGATCGGCGTGTGCGTGATGCCGGGACCGGCGTGGCCGTCCAGCTCACCGGCGATGACGCGCAGCAGCGCGCCGCCGTCGGGCGTGGTCAGCAACTGCACGCTGCCGCCGCGGATGTCCTGGTAGCGCGGCGCCATCATCTTGTCCTTGGCCGGCAGGTTCACCCAGAGCTGGAGGCCGTGGAAGAGCCCGCCCGAGACGACGAGGTGCTCCGGCGGCGCCTCGATGTGGAGCAGACCGGAGCCGGCCGTCATCCACTGGGTGTCGCCGTCGGTGATGGTGCCGCCACCGCCGTTGGAGTCCTGGTGGTCGAAGATCCCGTCGATGATGTAGGTGACGGTCTCGAAGCCGCGGTGCGGATGCCAGGGGGTGCCCTTCGGCTCCCCGGGCGCGTACTCCACCTCACCCATCTGGTCCATCATGATGAACGGGTCGAGGTGGCGGTAGTGGATCCCCGCGAACGCCCGGCGCACCGGGAAGCCCTCGCCCTCGAAACCGCTCGGCGCGGTCGTGACGCCGAGGACGGGACGGGACACGGCATCGGCCGGCGCGGCGACGCGCGGCAGCGTCAGCGGGTTCTCGACGGTCACTGCGGGCATGGTCGGTACCTCCTTGGGCGACTGCATCCGAGTTTAGTTGAGCGTTGAACTTCTTGCCACCCCACAACGACGGAAGCCCGGAGGACATTCCCTCCGGGCCCACCGCCGCCGGTCATCAGATCGGTCAGTTGCTGAAGTACAGGTACTTCCACGCCCCGTAGGTCGTGGAGTTCACGCTGTCGCCGGACGAGCCGTTGACGTACACCGAGCGCATCCGGGCCCGGACCCCCGACTCACCGGGCGCCCCGAGGCTCACGGCCGACTTCCCGTTCGTACCGACGGGGAAGTACTCGGAGTCCAGGGAGTACCAAGAACCCTGGTAGTAGACCTGGAGGTCGAAGCGCTGCTGGCGGCCCGGGTAGTAGGTCATGCTCGTGGTGAGCAGCGGGTCCGTGTTCTTGTGGAACCAGTAGTACGACGTCGAGCCGATCTTGGCCGTCTTGTAGTGCTTGGAGACGGCGGTGGAGACCTTGACCCGGGCGTACGCCGTGGCCTTCACCGTCTTCGGCGCGTTGCGGGAGTCGCCCGCGAAGACCGCGGTGACGGTGGTGTCGCGGGTCATGTCGACCGTCGCGACGATGTTGCCGCTGGAGTTGACCTTGGCCTTCTTGACCAGCTTCTTCGGCTTGTCGCCGCCGAAGGGGTCCGCCCAGATCTCGACCGTGCGGTTCTTGTAGGTCTTCCCGAGGTGCGCGGTGAACTTGACGTCGGTGCCGTAGTTGTACAGCTTGCCGTTGTTGTTCAGGCTCAGGGACGTGGCGGTGCGGGAGACCGTGACCTTGTCGGACGCGGAGACCGCGAGGTGCGCGGAGTCACCGGCGTAGGACACCTTGTAGGTGACCGTGCCGCCGGCCGGCGGGGTGTCCGTGAAGGAGTACGTGCCGTCCGCCTTGACCGTGACGGCGGACAGCGCCTTGCCGCTCGGGCTGTCGAGGTCGGTGCGGGTGACGGCCAGCTTGACGCCCGCGGGCAGCGCCACCGTCGCGGAGATCTTGCCGGTGACGGTGATCTTCTTGGCGCGGGTCGCGGAGCTGGGCGCGTTGACGCTGAGCGTCGGCACGTTCATCGTCGGCTGGGTGAGGGCCTGGAGCGTGTACGTGCCGCCGCTCGGCACGAGCGCGAAGATCCGCGAGGAGTCCGGCGCCCAGCGCACGCTCACGGGGGCGTAGAAGTCGGAGGACGAGCCGACGGTGTAGGTGCGCAGCGGCTTGGTGGCGTTCGGCCGGTAGACCGAGACCTTGCCCGCGGCGACCTGGGCGACCGTGCCGTCCCGCGCGATGTCGGCGGCCCAGGCGCCGGGGTAGGCGCCGGCCTTGGTGAGGGTGCCGTTGGCGTAGGCGTGCCGGTCGTAGCCGTTGACGAGCACCTGGTCGGCGCCCGCGACGAGGTCGATGTCCCCGACGCCGTCGTTCAGCGCGTACGAGGTGTCGTGCCAGGCGACCACCTGGGCGGTGCCGCTCGACACGTCGAGGACGGCCTCGGTGCCCGTGGAGTCACCGGTCTCGCCGACGGCCAGCAGGCCCGGCCGCAGCGGGTCGGTGTCCAGCAGGGCCTGGCCCCACATCCCGGACCCGGTGCCCTCGGCCGGGATCTGCGCCATGGCCACCGGGCCGGCGCCGGTCTCCGGGTCGCCCGCCGGGTCCGCCGTCGGGTCGATGGAGCCGAGGTCGCCGTCCCACTGGTCGCCGTAGGAGAACCACACCTTGCCGCCGGCGAAGGCCAGGTGGCGCGGGCCGGTTCCGGTCGGGACGGCGTAGGTCGCCCTGACGTCCAGCGTGGCCGGGTCGAGCGCGAGGATCTGGTGCGTGTTGGGCAGGGCCGCGTAGAGCGTGGTGCCGTCGTCCGACAGGGCCAGGTCGCTGACGCTGCCGAGCCCGGTGGTGATGTCGACCCGGTTGCCGTTGTAGTCCGAGGCGAGAATCCGGCCGTTCGCCGCGTCGCCGACGAACACCCGCTTGAGCGTGCCGTCCACGACGAGACCGCCGGTGTTGGTGACGACGGTGGCGGTGGCCGAGGCGGTCCCCGCCACCACGACGCTCAGCGCCGCCGAGCTGAAGAGGACCGCGAGCGCCGTCGCGGCCGAAGTGCTGCGCATACGCACAGTGATGAACCCCCACAGAAGACCCGGGTTGGCCGGGTGATTGAGAGAGCGCCGCGCGACGTCCGGAAACGACCGTCCTCGACGACGGTCCCCGGGGCGCGGCTGCCTGACCGCAGCCTATGGCATGGCTGTGACAATCGGGGAGGGGGTTTTCGGGGCACCGGACAGCCACGGAGGCGTTCGGTCAGCCGTACATCCGGCGCATCGCGAATTCCACCATCTGTTCGACGGCCTTGGCGTCGAAGACCATCCGGTGCTCGCCCTCCATGTCGAGGACGAAGCCGTACCCGGTGGGCAGCAGGTCGATGACCTCGGCGCCGGTGATGACGAAGTACTTGGACTCCTTGCCCGCGTACCGGCGCAGCTCCTTGAGGGAGGTGAACATCGGGATCACCGGCTGCTGGGTGTTGTGCAGGGCGAGGAACCCGGGGTTGTCGCCGCGCGGGCAGTACACCTTGGACGTGGCGAAGACCTGCTGGAAGTCCTCCGCGGCCAGTTGCCCGGTGGTGAAGGCGCGCACCGCGTCCGCGAGCGAGGGCGGGGACGGCTCGGGATACAGGGGCGGCTGCTGCCCGTAGGCACCGGCCATCGGCTGCTGCGGTGGCGGCGCGTACTGCTGCTGGGCACCCATGTTCTGGTCGTAGCCGTACATGCGCGCAAGCGTACCGAGCGCGCCGGGCCCGTGGGGCGGCGCGGGGCACCGGTGGGAACCGTCACAGATGGCGGGTGCGGGGTTGCGACTTATTACCGACGGGTAGCATCATCGGAGCTACTAGTTGGTAAGTGAACTGGCGCGAGGATCAAGTGCCTCGCCGATCTCTCTACGGAGCCGTCGTTATGGGGCACTACAAGCCGAATCTCCGCGACATCGAGTTCAACCTCTTCGAAGTGCTGGGGCGCGACAAGCTGTACGGCAGCGGCCCCTTCGAGGAGATGGACACCGAGACCGCGAAGAGCATCCTGGAGGAGCTGACCCGCCTCGCGGAGAACGAGCTGGCGGAGTCCTTCACCGACGCCGACCGCAACCCCCCGGTCTTCGACCCGGCCACCAACACCGCGCCCGTCCCGGCGTCCTTCAAGAAGAGCTACCAGGCCTTCATGGACTCCGAGTACTGGCGTCTCGGCCTGCCCGAGGGCATCGGCGGCACGACCGCCCCGCCGTCGCTGATCTGGGCGTACGCCGAGCTGATCCTGGGCGCGAACCCGGCCGTGTGGATGTACTCCTCCGGCCCGGCGTTCGCCGGCATCCTCTACGACGAGGGCAACGACGTCCAGAAGAAGATCGCCCAGGTCGCCGTCGAGAAGCAGTGGGGCTCCACCATGGTCCTCACCGAGCCGGACGCCGGCTCGGACGTGGGCGCCGGCCGCACCAAGGCCGTGCCGCAGGAGGACGGCTCCTGGCACATCGAGGGCGTGAAGCGCTTCATCACCTCCGGTGAGCACGACATGTCGGAGAACATCCTCCACTACGTCCTCGCCCGCCCCGAGGGCGCCGGCCCCGGCACCAAGGGCCTCTCCCTCTTCCTCGTGCCGAAGTTCCTCTTCGACTTCGAGACCGGCGAGCTGGGCGAGCGCAACGGCGTCTACGCCACCAACGTCGAGCACAAGATGGGCCTCAAGGCGTCCAACACCTGCGAGATGACCTTCGGCGACAACCACCCCGCCAAGGGCTGGCTGATCGGCGACAAGCACGACGGCATCCGCCAGATGTTCCGCATCATCGAGTTCGCCCGCATGATGGTCGGCACGAAGGCGATCTCCACGCTGTCGACGGGCTACCTCAACGCGCTGGAGTACGCCAAGGAGCGCGTCCAGGGCCCCGACCTGGCCAACTTCATGGACAAGGCCGCGCCCAAGGTCACCATCACCCACCACCCCGACGTGCGCCGCTCGCTGATGACGCAGAAGGCGTACGCCGAGGGCATGCGCGCCCTGGTCCTCTACACCGCCTCCGTGCAGGACACCATCGCGGTCAAGGAAGCGGCCGGCGAGGACACCAAGGCCGACCACGCGCTCAACGACCTGCTCCTGCCGATCGTCAAGGGCTACGGCTCCGAGAAGGGCTACGAGCAGCTCGCCCAGTCGCTCCAGACCTTCGGCGGCTCCGGGTTCCTCCAGGAGTACCCGATCGAGCAGTACATCCGCGACGCCAAGATCGACACCCTGTACGAGGGCACCACCGCCATCCAGGGCCAGGACTTCTTCTTCCGGAAGATCGTCCGCAACCAGGGCGCCGCGCTGAACTCCCTCGCCGAGGACATCAAGAAGTTCCTGGCGCTCGGCACCGGCGGCGAGGAACTGGCGGGCGCCCGCGAGCACCTCGCCAAGGCCGCCGTCGAGCTGGAGGCCATCGTCGGCCTGATGCTGACCGACCTCGCCGCGACCGAGCAGGACGTCAAGAACATCTACAAGGTGGGCCTGAACAGCACCCGCCTGCTGCTCGCCTCCGGTGACGTGGTCGTCGGCTACCTGCTCCTCAAGGGCGCGGCCGTCGCCGCCGAGAAGCTCCAGACCGCGTCCGCGAAGGACAAGGCGTTCTACACCGGCAAGATCGCGGCGGCGAAGTTCTTCGCGGCCAACGTCCTCCCGGGCGTCACCCTGGCCCGCAAGATCGCCGCCGGCGTCGAGCTGGACCTGATGGAACTGGACGAGGCCGCGTTCTGACCTCTTCCCGGCCACGGTCCGCTCGCGATCTGATCCATCCGGCCACGGGGACCGGGACGGCGTGCCAAAATGCCGCCCGGTCACCGGCGCGGTGACTCTCCACACCGTCCTCACGAGGGCCCGCTCCCGGCACCGGGGGCGGGCTCTCGTCCGTCGTTAAGGTGAACCCATGAGCGCACCCGCCCGCTTCGACCGCGGCCACACCGACGACCTCATGTCCTTCCTCTCGGCGAGCCCGTCGCCGTACCACGCCGTGGCCAACGCGGCCGAGCGGCTGGAGAAGGCCGGTTTCCGGCAGGTCGTGGAGACGGACGCCTGGGACGACACCTCCTCCACCGGCGGCCGCTACGTGCTGCGCGGCGGCGCGATCGTGGCCTGGTACGTCCCCGAGGGCGCCGGGGCGCACACCCCCTTCCGGATCATCGGCGCGCACACCGACTCCCCCAACCTGCGGGTCAAGCCGATCCCCGACACCGGAGCGCACGGCTGGCGGCAGATCGCCGTCGAGATCTACGGCGGACCCCTGCTCAACTCCTGGCTCGACCGCGACCTGGGCATCGCCGGCCGGCTCACCCTGCGGGACGGCTCCACCCGCCTGGTGGACACCGGCCGCCCCCTGCTGCGCGTGCCCCAGCTCGCCATCCACCTCGACCGGGCGGTCAACACCGACGGGCTCAAGCTCGACAAACAGCGCCACCTCCAGCCCGTCTGGGGCCTCGGCGGCGACGTCCGCGCCGGCGACCTGATCGCCTTCCTCGCCGGGGAGGCCGGGCTGCCCGCCAGCGAGGTCACCGGCTGGGACCTGATGACCCACCCCGTGGAACCGCCCGCCTACCTGGGCCGCGACCAGGAGCTGCTGGCCGGACCGCGCATGGACAACCTGCTGTCCGTGCACGCCGGCACGGCGGCCCTCGCGGCCGTGGCGACCGCCGGCGCCGAACTGCCGTACATCCCCGTGCTGGCCGCCTTCGACCACGAGGAGAACGGCTCGCAGTCCGACACCGGCGCGGACGGCCCCCTGCTCGGCAGCGTGCTGGAACGTTCAGTCTTCGCGCGCGGCGGATCGTACGAGGACCGGGCCAGAGCCTTCGCCGGCACCGTCTGTCTCTCCTCCGACACCGGACACGCGGTCCACCCCAACTACGCCGAGCGGCACGACCCGACGCACCACCCGCGCGTCAACGGCGGCCCCATCCTCAAGGTCAACGTCAACAACCGCTACGCCACGGACGGTTCGGGCCGGGCGGTGTTCGCCGCGGCCTGCGAGAAGGCGGGCGTGCCGTTCCAGTCGTTCGTCTCCAACAACTCCATGCCCTGCGGCACCACGATCGGCCCGATCACCGCCGCCCGGCACGGCATCCGCACCGTCGACATCGGCGTGGCCATCCTGTCCATGCACAGCGCTCGGGAGTTGTGCGGCGACGCCGACCCCTATCTGCTGGCGAACGCCCTGGTGGCCTTCCTCCAGGGGTAGTTGGGGGAGACCTGGGCCGGCTCCCTGTCTAGTCCGGCCGCGCCGGGGTACCCGCTGGAGCGAAGACCGCGGACCGGAACCGCCGGACCGTAACGGACCGGACAGGGAGACAACACCATGGGCCTCGGCGGGTGCATCATCCTGATCGCCGCAGGAGCGATCCTCACCTTCGCGACCGACTGGGACATGCAGGGGGTCAACCTCGACATGGTCGGCGTCATCCTGATGATCGTCGGCCTGATCGGCGTCACCACCTTCAGCAGCATCGCCCGGCGCCGCCGGGTGATGGTCCCCCCGACGACCACGACCGTGGTCGACGACCGCCGCCCCGGCGACGGCTACCACAACGGCTACGGCGGCTGACCCGCCGTAGGGCCGCGGGGCCGTCAGCCGGCCGGGGCGGGGGCATCGGAGGCATCGGCATCGGGGGCGTCCATGCCCGCCAGGACCAACGGCAGCCGGTCCGCCGCCCCTTCGACGAGGCGGACCGGAACTCCCCAGTCCTGCTGGTGGACATGGCAGGCCGGGTACTCGACCGCGGGATCGTCGTCGCAGGACGCCGCCATCGCCGAGACGTGCAGCACCCCCTCCGTGACCGCCGGGTCCAGCACCAGCGCCCGGGTGAGATCCGTACCGGCCCCCTCGCCCGCGCGCAGCAGCCCGGGCGGGGTCGCGGACACCAGCAGCCGGGTGGCGGGGCCGTACCGGGTGTCCAGCTTCTGACCGCCCGGGGCCCGGAAGACGACGTCCAGCGTCACCGCGCCCGGCGCCACCTCGGTCGCCTCACGCCGGGTGCGGTGGGCGACCGCCTCGACCCGCACCGCCTCCTCCGGCAGCCGCAGCCGCGTCAGCCGGTGCCGGGCCGACTCCACGACCACGAGATCCTCACCGACGAGCACCGCGTCACTGGGCTCCCGCAGATCCGTGGCCAGCGTGCCGACCTCACCGGTCGCCGGGTCGTAGCGGCGCAGCGCGTGGTTGTAGGTGTCGCTGACCGCCACCGAGCCGTCGGGCAGGACCGTGACGCCCAGCGGATGCTGGAGCAGCGCCTGACCGGCCGCCCCGTCCCGGTGCCCGAAGTCGAACAGCCCGGTGCCGACGGCGGTGCGCACGACGCCCGCGCGGTCCACCCAGCGCAGCGCGGACGTCTCCGAGTCGGCGACCCACAGCCGCTCCCCGTCGACGGACACCGCGAGCCCCGACGGCTGCGCGAACCACGCCTCGGCGGCCGGACCGTCGACCAGCCCCTCGTTGGTCGTACCGGCGGCGACGGCCACCGTCCCGTCGGCCGGGTCATAGGCCCACAACTGATGCACCCCGGCCATCGCGATCCACACCCGCCCGTCGAAAACCGCCACGTCCCACGGCGAGGAGAGAGCGGTCTCCCGGGCCGGACCGGACACCGGCGACCCCTGCCACCACTGCTTCCCGGTGCCCGCCAGGGTCGTCACCTCCCCGGAGCCGAGTTCCAGGCGGCGCAGGGCGTGGTTGACGGTGTCGGCGACGACCACCGACGCGTCGTCGAGCAGCGCGAGCCCCTGGGGTTCGCTGAAGGAGGCGACACCGGCCGGACCGTCCGCGAAGCCGCGCTCCCCGGAACCGATCCGCCGCACCACCGTCTCCCCGTCCGCCTCCAGCTCCACGAGCTGATGCCGGGTGGTGTCGCTGACCAGGAACGTCCCGCCCGGCAGGACGACCGCCTTGCCCGGGAAGCGCAACGCCGTCGGCTCCGGCTCCGGCGCCACGTACGGCCCGTCACCGCGCCGCAGCGTGCCCTTCGCCCCGTGCTCCGCCTCCAGCTCGGCGACCAGCCGCTCGATCGCGTGCGCATGCCCCTCACCGGCGTGCTGCGCGACGACGTACCCCTCCGGGTCGATCACCACGAGCGTCGGCCACGCGCGCACGGCGTATTGCTTCCAGGTGGCCAGCTCCGGATCGTCCAGCACCGGATGCTCCACCCCGTACCGCTCCACCGCGTCCATCACGGCCCGGTGCTCGGCCTCATGCACGAACTTCGGCGAGTGCACCCCGACGACGACCACGGTGTCCCGGTGCTTCTCCTCCAACTCCCGCAGCTCGTCGAGGACGTGCAGACAGTTGATGCAGCAGAACGTCCAGAAGTCCAGCACGACGATGCGTCCGCGCAGGTCGGCCAGGGTGTACTGGCGCCCGCCCGTGTTCAGCCAGCCGCCCTTGCCGGTCAGCTCGGGGGCGCGGACGCGGACGCGGCGGGGAGAGGAGTCGTTCATGACCTCCAGGGTGCCACCCGCCACTGACAGTCACGTCACTCGCCTCGGGTCACCGGCTGTCACGTCAACGCGTGCCCCGTCGTCGCGTCCACGTGGGACGGGATCTCGTCGTGGTGGTCGCCGACCGTGGAGGTGCCGGTGGGTTCGAGGAGGAGGATCTCGGTGGGGACCGGGGCGTAGGGCTTGTGCTCGGTGCCGCGGGGGACCGTGAAGACCGAGCCCTTGGGGAGGACGACCGTGCGCTCGCCGGCCGGGTCGCGCAGGCCGATGTGGAGTTCGCCGTCGAGGACCAGGAAGAACTCGTCGGTGTGGTCGTGGGTGTGCCAGAGGTGTTCGCCCTCCACCTTGGCGACCCGGACGTCGTAGTCGTTGACGGTGGTCACGATGCGGGGGCTCCACTGCTGGGTGAAGGAGGCGAGGGCGGCGTCGAGCGCGACGGGTTCGTTGGTCATGTGCCCATCGTGGGGTGGCCCGCGGGGACCTGCGAGTGCTAGGAATCGCATATGCCGCAAGAATCCTCGCAGCAATCGCACGAGCCTCGGCAGCCGCACCGGGTCGTGCTCGTCGTCGACGAGAACTCCAACCCGTTCGAGATGAGCTGCGCCATCGAGGTCTTCGGGCTGCGCCGGCCCGAGCTGGGGCGGGAGCTGTACGACTTCCTGCTGTGCGCGGACGGGCCGGTCACCCGGATGCGGGACGGTTTCTTCACGCTCACCGGGGTCGCCGGTCTGGAGGCGGCCGAGGACGCGGACACGCTGATCGTGCCGAACCGGCCCGACACCGAGACCCCGCGCTCCCCGCGCGTCCTGAACGCCGTACGGCGGGCACACGCGCGTGGCGCGCGGCTGGTCGGCTTCTGCTCGGGCGCGTTCACGATGGCCGAGGCCGGGATCCTGGACGGCCGGCGGGCCGCCTGTCACTGGATGTGGGCGGAGTCGTTCCGGACCCGCTTCCCGCGCGTGTGCCTGGAACCGGACGTCCTGTTCGTCGACGACGGCGACATCCTCACCGCCTCGGGCAGCGCCTCCGCGCTCGACCTCGGCCTGCACATCGTCCGGCGCGACCACGGCGCCGAGATCGCCAACGCCGTCTCCCGGCGGCTGGTGTTCGCCGCGCACCGGGACGGCGGCCAGCGGCAGTTCGTGGAACGCCCGCTGCCCGACGTGCCGGACGAGTCGCTGGCACCCCTGCTGGCGTGGGCGCAGGAGCGGCTGGGGGAGCCACTGACGGTGGCCGGGCTCGCGGCCCGCGCGGCGGTGAGCCCGGCCACCCTGCACCGCCGCTTCCGGGCGCAGCTCGGCACGACCCCGCTGGCCTGGCTGACGGGCGAACGGGTGGCGCTCGCCTGCCGGCTGATCGAGCGCGGGGAGGAGCGGCTCGACGTGGTGGCGGCGCGCAGCGGTCTGGGCACCGCGGCCAACCTCCGCGCGCGCGTGCGGCGCGAGACGGGGCTCAGCCCGTCGGCCTACAGACGGCGTTTCGGACCGGCCGCCGGGGAAGCCGTCAGGACATGAGATTCCTCGTACGCGACCGGCTGCTGTCCTTCGGCGACGACTACTGGATCGAGAACGACCAGGGCGACAAGGTCTTCCTGGTCGACGGAAAGGCGATCCGGCTGCGCGACACCTTCGAGCTGAAGGACACGCGGGGGCGGGTCCTCATCGACATCCGCCAGAAGATGCTGGCGCTGCGGGACACCATGGTGATCGAGCGGGACGGCGAGCCGCTGGCCACGGTCCGCCGCAAACGGCTGTCCCTGCTGCGCAACCACTACCGGGTGTCCCTGGCCGACGGCCGCACGGAACTCGACGTCAGCGGGAAGATCCTGGACCGGGAGTTCGCCGTCGAGTACGACGGTGAGCTGCTCGCCGTGATCTCCCGGCGCTGGCTGCGGGTGCGGGAGACGTACGGCGTGGACGTCGTACGGGACGACGCGGACCCGGCGCTGCTGATCGCGGTGACGGTGTGCGTGATCCATCTCGCCGAGAAGGAGTGAGGCGTCGGCCGAGGCGAGAGGCGTGCCGGCCGCCCGGGGCACCCGCTAGCGGCGGGGCCGTTCCACGCCCAGGACGCGGTCCTTCAGCGCCGGGAACTGCTCGCGGGTCTCGGCCGTCCGCGCCGGATCGAACTCCACCATGAGGGTCTCCTCGCCCGGGCCCGCCTCGGCGAGGACCTCGCCCCACGGATCCACCACGATCGAGTGACCCGCCTGCGGAACTCCGGCGTGCGTCCCGGCCGTTCCACATGCGAGCACGAACGCCTGGTTCTCGACCGCCCGCGCCCGGGCCAGCAGCGTCCAGTGCGCCCGGCGGCGCTCCGGCCAGCCCGCCGGGAGGACGAAGGTCTCCGCACCGGCGTCCACCAGACCGCGGAAGAGTTCGGGGAATCGGAGGTCGTAGCAGGTGCCCAGACCGAGGGTGGTGTCCGGCAGACGGACCGTCACCAGTTCCTGTCCCGCGCCCATCAGCACCGCCTCGCCCTTGTCGAAGCCGAAGCGGTGGATCTTGCGATAGGCCGCGGCCAGCTCACCGGAGGGGGAGAAGACGAGCGAGGTGTTGTAGAGCGGGCCCTCGGGGTCACGCTCGGGGATCGAGCCGGCGTGCAGCCAGACGCCCGCGTCGCTCGCGGCCTCGGCCATCGCCTCGAAGGTGGGCCCTTCGAGGGGTTCCGCCTCGCGCGCGAACTCCTCGTAGGCGAAGGCGCCCGTCGTCCACAGCTCGGGCAGCACGACCAGATCGGCCCCGGCCTGTTCCCGTACCAGTCCGGCGACCCGGCGTCGTCGCAACTCGACCGATTCGCCCTCGTTCACGGCAACTTGGAGCAAGGAAGCGCGCACACTACCACCGTCCTGGCGTTCGGCCCGCGCCGACGGGCCTACGATCGTCACACGAAAGCACTGCCGGGGTGCCTCTCAGCAGCGTAACTTAGCCTCCCGAGACACCCGCCGAGTGCAGCCACCGCCCACTGGCACCGCCGCCACAACCGCCCGTGTACCGACCGCCGAGGGGTCCCGTTCCGTGAGTCTGCATCCCACCCTCCAGCCCTACGCCGACGCCTGGACCCACTCCGTCGAAGCGATATCCGAGCTGGTCCAGCCGCTTGCGGAAGGCGAGTGGAACCGGCGGACACCCTGCCCCGGCTGGTCGGTCCGTGACGTGGTCTCCCATGTGATCGGCCTCGACAGCGAGATGTACGGCGATCCGCGCCCCATCCACTCCCTGCCGCGCGACCTCTACCACGTCCACACCGACCTCCAGCGGTACATGGAGGCGCAGGTCGACGTCCGCCGCCATCACACGGCGCCGGAGATGACGTCCGAGCTGGAGCTGTCGATCATCCGCCGCAACCGCCAGTTGCGGAACGAGACGCGGCAGCCGGACACCACGGTGCGCGGCCCGCTGGGCACGGAGCTGACGCTGGAACAGTCGATGCGCGGCCACGCGTTCAACGTGTGGGTGCACGAGCAGGATCTGCGCGCCGCCCTCGGCCGCCCCGGCAACCTCGACTCCCCCGGCGCGCACATCGCGCGGGACGTGCTGCTCGCCGAGCTGCCGGCGGTCGTCGCCGAGCGCTCGGACGCGCCACGCAGCTCCGCCGTCGTCTTCGACGTGCACGGGCCGGTGGAGTTCCTGCGCACGATCCGGGTGGACATCCAGGGCCGCGGCACCCTGGAGACGGCCCCCGCGCTGGGTCCGGCCGCCTCCTTCTCCCTGGACTGGGAGACGTTCGTCCGGCTGACCTGCGGCCGGGTGGCGCCGGAGGCGGTCGCGGACCGGGTGAAGACGGAGGGCGACCCGCGGCTGACGGCGGCGATCCTGCGGAACATCGCGGTGACCAAGTAGCGCCCACGGGACGCGGAACGGGCCCGCCGTGGTGAACACGGCGGGCCCGTTCCGGTGTCGGGTCAGCGGGTGTCAGCCCAGCTTGGCGAAGCCGTAGTTGAGCAGCTTCGTGGCGTCCGAGGCGCGCACCGACGCCGAGGTGGAGGCCAGCACGGTGCCCACGACGGTCTTGCCGTTGCGGGTGGCGGCGAAGACGAGGCAGTACTTCGCCTGCGGGCCGGAGCCGGTCTTCACGCCGATGGTGCCGCTGTAGCTGCTGAGCAGCGTGTTGGTGTTGACCCAGGCGGCCATGGTGCGGGTGGTGCCGGTCTTGGTGATCGTCTTGGCGGTGTACGACTTCGTCTTGACGATCGCGCGGAAGTTGCCGTTCTTCAGCGCGTTGCTCGCGAGCTTCGTGAGGTCCTTGGCGGTCGAGTAGTTCGAGCCGTTGCCGATGCCGTCGAACGAGTCGAACTTGGTGTTCGTCATGCCGAAGGACTTCGCCTTGGTGTTCATCTTGCCGATGAAGTTCTTCACGCGGGCGGCGCGCGTCGAACCGGTGCCGAACTTGTCGGCCAGCGCGTACGCGGCGTCACAACCGGACGGCAGCATCAGCCCGTAGAGCAACTGGCGGACCGTCACCTTGTCGCCCACGATCAGGCGTGCGGAGGACGCGGTGTTCGCCACGATGTAGTCGCTGTACGCCTTCTGGATGGTGACCTTGGCGTCCAGGTTGAGGTTCGACTGCGACAGCACGACCGCCGCGGTCATGATCTTCGTGGTGGATCCGGTGGACAGCTTGGTGTCCATGCCCTTGCCGTACAGCTTGGCGCTGTTGGCGTTGTTCATCAGGTAGCCGGTCTTCGCCGCGATGGTGGGCGTGGCCACTGCCTGCGCGGGCGCCGCGGTGAGGACTCCGCCCGCGAGCACGGCACCGGCCGTCACGGCGACGGTGGCTGCCCTGCGGATCCGGATGCCCTTGATGGCGGTTATCAACTGAAATACCCCGATTACGTCGAATGCCCCTGGAGTGCGGCCGAGTTTGAGGGGGGAAAGCACATGGGGCCGCAGGTGTGTGACACGTAAGTAGCACAGAAGGTTGTGCGTCCGCTGGGCCCGAATTCGAGAAGGCCACCCCTCTCCCCCTTCACGCGTCCCGCATGCTGGATGGTTCCCGCCCTTGCGTACGTGTTGTATCTATCCTGTCGGCATGCCGTCCTCCGCTCCGCCCGCCCCCACCCCCGCACCTACCGCCGCTCCCTCGCGGCAGCCGGCCGCCGACCGTGTGTACGCGCACGTCAAACAGGGTGTCCTGGACCGCCGTTACGAGGGCGGTGTGCTGCTCACCGAGGGCGAGCTCGCCGAGGCCGTCGGGGTCTCGCGGACCCCCGTGCGCGAGGCGCTGCTGCGGCTGGAGGCGGAGGGGTTGATCCGGCTCTACCCGAAGAAGGGCGCCCTGGTGCTGCCGGTCTCCGCGCAGGAGATCGCGGACGTCGTGGAGACCCGGCTGCTGGTCGAGGAGCACGCCGCCCGCAAGGCCGTCCCCGCCCCCGCCGGGCTCATCGGACGCCTCGAAGAGCTGCTGGCCCGGCAGAAGGAGCAGGCCGCCGCCGGTGATCTGGCGGGCGCCGCCGTCACCGACCGCTGCTTCCACGCCGAGATCGTCCGCAGCGGCGGCAACGAGATCCTCGCCCGCCTCTACGACCAGCTCCGCGACCGCCAGCTCCGGATGGGCGTCGCGGTGCTGCACTCCCACCCCGACCGGATCGCCAAGACGCTCACCGAGCACGAGGAGATCCTGGAGGCGCTGCGCTCCGGGGACGCCGACCAGGCCGTCGGGATCGTCCACCGGCACATCGGCTGGTTCTCGCATCTGGCCCGCGGGGAGGTGCGGTGAGCGCCGTCGGAAGCGGCCCGAACTCCACTCTTCCGGGTGATCCGCCCGGCGGACGTCGCGCGGTAGCCGTCTGGGGGATCGGCGTCTCGGTCTACTTCGTCGCCGTCATCTTCCGCACCTCGCTGGGCGTGGCCGGCCTCGACGCCGCCGACCGCTTCCAGGTGAACGCCTCGGCCCTGTCGACCTTCTCGATCCTCCAGCTCCTGGTCTACGCGGGCATGCAGATACCCGTCGGGCTGCTCGTCGACCGGCTCGGCACCAAGAAGGTGCTGACCATCGGCGTGGTGCTGTTCACGGCCGGACAGCTCGGCTTCGCGTTCTCCCCCTCGTACGGCATGGCGCTCGCCTCGCGGGCGCTGCTGGGGTGCGGGGACGCGATGACGTTCATCAGCGTGCTGCGGCTGGGCACCCGCTGGTTCCCGGCGCGGCGCGGCCCGCTGGTGGCGCAGCTCGCCGGGCTCGCGGGCATGGCGGGCAACCTCGTCTCCACGCTGGTCCTGGCCCGGCTGCTGCACGGCGTGGGCTGGACCGCCGCGTTCGCGGGCAGCGCGCTCGCCGGGGTCGTCGTCCTCGTCCTGCTCGTGCTGTTCCTCAAGGACCACCCCGAGGGCCATGAGCCGGAGCCCTTCCCGCACCACGGCGCCGCCTACGTCCGCCGTCAGATCGCCGCGTCCTGGCGGGAGCCGGGCACCCGGCTCGGGCTGTGGGTGCACTTCACCACCCAGTTCCCGGCGATGGTGTTCCTGCTGCTGTGGGGTCTGCCGTTCCTGGTGGAGGCCCAGGGCCTGTCGCGCGCCACGGCCGGCGAACTGCTGACCCTGGTCGTGCTGTCCAACATGGTCTTCGGACTGGTCTACGGCCAGGTCGTCGCCCGGCACCACGAGGCGCGGCTGCCGCTCGCCCTGGGCACGGTCGGCGCGACCGCGCTGGTGTGGGCCGTCACCCTGGCCCACACCGGCGGGCCCGCCCCGATGTGGCTGCTGATCACGCTGTGCGGGGTGCTCGGCGCCTGCGGCCCCGCCTCCATGCTCGGCTTCGACTTCGCCCGCCCGGCGAACCCGCCCGAGCGGCAGGGCACCGCCTCCGGCATCACCAACATGGGCGGTTTCGTCGCCTCGATGACCACCCTGTTCCTGATCGGCGTCCTGCTCGACGCGACCGGCGACGACTACACGATCGCCTTCTCCTGCGTCTTCCTGCTCCAGGCGCTCGGCGTCAGCCAGATCCTGCGGCTGCGCGGCCGGGCGGCCCGCCGGGAACGCGAACGGCTGGTGGCGAGCCGGGTGGAGACCGTGCACGTACCGGCGTAGGCCGCACGACGACGCACGGGAGCCGCGCACCCGGAAGGGGTGCGCGGCTCCCGTGCGTCGCCTGCCGGCGCTCAGGCCCAGGTGATCAGGCCCAGGTGATCAGGCGTTTGGGCTGTTCCAGCACCGCCGCCACATCGGCCAGGACCTTGGAGCCCAGTTCGCCGTCGACCAGACGGTGGTCGAAGCTGAGCGCCAGGGTGGTGACCTGACGGGGCTTCACCTTGCCTTTGTGGACCCACGGCTGGAGCTTGATCGCACCGATCGCGAGGATCGCGGACTCGCCCGGGTTGAGGATCGGCGTGCCGGTGTCGACGCCGAAGACACCGACGTTGGTGATGGTGACGGTGCCGCCCTGCATCGCGGCCGGGGACGTCTTCCCCTCCCGCGCCGTCGCCACCAGTTCGCCGAGCGACTCGGCGAGCTGCGGCAGCGTCTTGGCGTGCGCGTCCTTGATGTTCGGCACGATCAGACCGCGCGGAGTGGCCGCGGCGATGCCCAGATTGACGTAGTGCTTCTGGACGATCTCCTGCGCCGCCTCGTCCCAGGAGGCATTGATCTCCGGGTTGCGGCGGATGGCGACCAGCAGGGCCTTGGCGATCAGCAGCAGCGGGTTGACCCGCAGCCCCTGCATGTCCTTGTCCTGCTTCAGCTCCTCGACGAGCTTCAGCGTGCGCGTCACGTCGACCGTCACGAACTCCGTGACGTGCGGGGCCGTGAACGCCGAGCCGACCATCGCCGCCGCCGTCGCCTTGCGGACGCCCTTGACGGGGACACGGGTCTCCCGCACCGCGTCGTACGAGGCGGCCGGCGCCGGGACCGGGGCGGACACCGGGGACACCGCGGGCACGGCCGGCTGCGGGGCCGCGACCGGCGCGGGCGCCGGGGTCTGGGCCGGGGAAGCCGCCGCGTGGACGTCCTCACGGGTGATGATGCCGTCCGGGCCGGTCGGGCTGACCGTCGTCAGATCGACGCCCAGGTCCTTGGCGAGCTTGCGCACCGGCGGCTTGGCCAGCGGACGGCCCTGACCGGCCGGGGTGCCGGCCGGTGCATCGGCCGGGGCGGGCCCGTGGCCGTTCAGCTCCGCCTGCACGGCGGCCGCGGCAGGCTGCTGGGCCGGCTCCTGGGCCGGGATCTCCACACCCTTGCGCGGGCGGCGCTTGGTGGAGGACGCGGCCACGCCGTACCCGACGAGGACCGGCTGACGGCCGGACCCCGCGGACTTCGGCTCCTCGGCGACCGAGGCGGCCGGAGCGGTCGGCGCGGCTGCCGGGGCCGCCTCCGGAGCGGGCGCCGGGGCCCCGGCCGCACCGCCGGACACGTCCACCGCGATGATGGCCATGCCCACGTCGACCGTGGTGCCCTCGGGGAAGTGCAGCGCGCGGACCACACCGTCGTACGGGATGGGCAGCTCGACGGCGGCCTTGGCCGTCTCGACCTCGCACACCACCTGGCCGTCGGTGACCGTGTCACCGGGCTGGACGTACCACTTGAGGATCTCGGCCTCGGTGAGGCCCTCGCCCACGTCCGGCATCTTGAACTCGCGTACGGACGCTTCCGTCATCGTCGTCACGACCCTCTCCTCAGTACGCCAGGGCACGGTCGACGGCGTCGAGCACCCGGTCCAGACCCGGCAGGTACTCCTCCTCCAGGCGCGCCGGCGGGTACGGGGCGTGATAGCCGCCGACCCGGAGCACCGGGGCCTCCAGGTGGTAGAAGCAGCGCTCCGTGATCCGGGCGGCGATCTCCGCGCCCGAACCGAAGAACACCGGCGCCTCGTGGACGACGACGAGACGGCGGGTCTTCTCGACGGACGCCTGGATCGAGTCGAAGTCCAGCGGGGAGACCGAGCGCAGGTCCAGGACCTCCAGGTTCTTGCCCTCCTCGGCGGCCGCGGCGGCGGCCTCCAGGCAGAGCTTCACCATCGGGCCGTAGGCGGCGAGGGTCAGATCGGCGCCCTCGCGGACGACGCGGGCCTTGTGCAGCGGGCCGGGGATGGCCTCGGTGCTGACCTCGCCCTTGTCCCAGTAGCGCCGCTTGGGCTCGAAGAAGATCACCGGGTCGTCGCTCTGGATGGCCTGCTGCATCATCCAGTACGCGTCGGACGCGTTCGACGGGGAGACGATCTTGAGGCCCGCCACGTGCGCGAACAGGGACTCGGGGGACTCCGAGTGGTGCTCGACGGCGCCGATGCCACCGCCGTAGGGGATCCGGACGACGACCGGCATCTTGACCTTGCCCAGCGAACGCGCGTGCATCTTCGCGAGCTGGGTGACGATCTGGTCGTAGGCCGGGAAGACGAAGCCGTCGAACTGGATCTCCACCACCGGGCGGTAGCCGCGCAGGGCGAGGCCGATGGCGGTGCCGACGATGCCGGACTCGGCGAGCGGGGTGTCGATGACCCGGCTCTCGCCGAAGTCCTTCTGGAGGCCGTCCGTCACCCGGAAGACGCCGCCGAGTTTGCCGACGTCCTCGCCCATGATCAGGACCTTGGGGTCGGCCTCCAGGGCGCGCCGCAGCGATTCGTTGATCGCCTTGGCCAGTGCCATGTTCTGGGTGGTCACGCTCTCCGCCATGTCAGTTTCCCCCCTCTTCGTCCGCGAACGACGCCTGGTAGGCGGCGAACTGGGCCCGCTCCTCGTCGACGAGCGCGTGCCCGTCCGCGTACACGTTCTCGAAGATGGCGAAGTGGTCCGGGTCCGGCATGGCGCGGACCGCTTCGCGCACTCGCCTGCCCAACGCCTCGCTCTCGGCCTCGAGTTCCGCGAAGAATCCCTCGTCCGTGTGGTTTGACGCCTCCAGGTACCGGCGCAGCCGCAGGATCGGGTCCTTCGCCTCCCACGCCTCGCGCTCCTCGTCGGCCCGGTACTTCGTCGGGTCGTCGGAGGTGGTGTGGGCGCCCATGCGGTACGTGTACGCCTCGACCAGGGTCGGGCCCTCGCCGCGGCGGGCCCGCTCCAGCGCCCACCGGGTGACGGCGAGGCAGGCCAGCACGTCGTTGCCGTCGACGCGGACGCCGGGGAAGCCGAAGCCCTGGGCGCGCTGGTAGAGCGGCACGCGGGTCTGCTTCTCGGTCGGCTCGGAGATCGCCCACTGGTTGTTCTGGCAGAAGAACACCACCGGCGCGTTGTAGACCGCGGAGAAGGTGAAGGACTCCGCCACGTCGCCCTGGCTGCTCGCGCCGTCGCCGAAGTAGGCGATGACGGCGCTGTCAGCGCCGTCCTTGGCGATGCCCATGGCGTAGCCGGTGGCGTGCAGCGTCTGGGAGCCGATGACGATCGTGTAGAGGTGGAAGTTGTTCCCGTTCGGGTCCCAGCCGCCGTTGTTCACGCCGCGGAACATGCCGAGCAGATTGGTCGGGTCGACCCCGCGGCACCAGGCGACGCCGTGCTCGCGGTAGGTCGGGAAGACGTAGTCGTCGTCGCGCAGGGCCCGGCCTGAGCCGATCTGGGCGGCCTCCTGGCCGAGCAGCGAGGCCCACAGGCCCAGCTCGCCCTGGCGCTGGAGGGACGTGGCCTCGGCGTCGAAGCGGCGGGTGAGCACCATGTCGCGGTACAGGCCGCGCAGGTCATCGGGGGTGACGCCGGCGACGTACTGGTCGTACTCGGCGTTCTTGACGCGTTCGCCCTCGGGCGTCAGCAACTGTACGAGCTGAGGCTCGGTGCCCGGCGTGTTCCGCGCGGGTGTGCGCTTGCCGGCCGTGCTCTTCGTACCGGCGCTGCGTCGCGGCTTGCGCGCGGCAGTGCTCTCCACGGTCACGTGTGCTCCTCCGTCGGTCCGGCTTCCCGGGTTCGCCGGGAGCCAGTGCGGCTCACCTGCATTCCTTCCGACGCACAGGGTGGGTGCGGCACGGTCGGGAGCAGGCGTGACAGGTGTTCCGGCGAACGCCCTGCACAAGGCACGTTACCCAGTGCCTCACATTTCTGTGAAACCCCTCCTGACCTGCGTTTTTGCTTGGATTTCCAAGTAAATCGCGAAATCGGGAGCTTTTCCTGGTCACAGCCTTGCAGGGGGCCGGAACAACGGCACGTTATATCGGTGACCCAGGTCACGGGAAGGGTCAGTCTGACCATGAATGGTCGGACTGACGAGAGGAACAGCGGTCAGCCGAGACCGGCCGTGCCGAGCGCGGCGCCCTGGTCGGTGCCGGTCGACGTGCCGCCGTCCGCCTCACCGGTCCCGCCGTCCGTCCCCGGAGGGCTCGACGCCGGGTCCGGGGACTCCTGGGACGGCTCCGGATTCGTCGGCTCCTCCGTCGGCTCGTTCGTCGTCGGCTGCGACGGCGTGTACGAGGGGGAGTAGGACGGCGTGTACGACGGCGAGTAGTTCTGGCCCGGGTCCGAGCCCGTGCCGCCGTCCGAGGTGTCGTCGGAGGTGTCCTCCGTGGCCTCGTCGGACGGCGACTCGCTGGCCCCGTCGTCGCTCGCGGACTGCGAGGTCGTCGGCGACGGCGTGGTGTCGGCGTCGCCGTTGCCCGTGGTCTTGGTGTTCAGCGCGAGCGCGACGCCCGCCGCGACGGCGATCACCGCGAGCACGGCGAGGATCCACAGCTTGCCGCGGCCGCTGCCCTTGTTGCCGTGGCCCTCGAACCCGCCGTCGTCGCCGCCTCCGTAGCCCATGGGCAGGATCGGCTGCGGGATCTGCGAGGTGCTGGAGCCGTCGTGGTGCGGCATCGCCGTGGTGCTCGCGAAACCGCCCGCGGCCCCGCGGCCGTCGTGCACGGTGACAGGCCCGGTGTTCCAGGTGCCGGTGTGGCCGCCCTGGTCGTAGAGCATCTGGAGCGCGTACTGGACGAGGCCGCGCATCTCCTCGGCCGTCTGGAACCGGTCGTCGGGCTCCTTGGCGAGGGAACGCATCACCATGCCGTCGAGTTCCGGCGGGCAGGCGCCCTCCGAGGTCTGCGACGGCGGCATCGGGATGTCCTGCACATGCTGGTAGACCACCGACAGCGGGGTCTCGCCGGTGAACGGCGGGCGCAGCGCGAGGAGTTCGTAGAGGAGGCAGCCGGTGGCGTAGAGGTCGGAGCGGTGGTCGACGGCCTTGCCGAGCGCCTGCTCCGGGGAGAGGTACTGCGGGGTGCCCATGACCATGCCGGTCTGCGTCATCGTGGTGGACGCGCCGTGCAGAGCGCGCGCGATGCCGAAGTCCATCACCTTCACCGCGCCGTTGTGCGTGATGATCACGTTCGCCGGCTTGATGTCCCGGTGCACGATGTTGTGCTGGTGCGAGTAGGCGAGCGCCTCCAGCACCCCGGAGACGATGATGAGGGCCTGCTCGGGGCCCGGCGCCTCGGCGTTGAGGAGAAGGTCGCGGATGGTGCGGCCCTCGACGATCTCCATGACGATGTACGGCACGCTCTGGCCGCCCACGAAGTCCTCGCCGGAGTCGTACACGGCGACGATCGCGTGGTGGTTGAGGCCGGCCACCGACTGGGCCTCGCGCGTGAAGCGGGCCTTGGACACCGGGTCCTCGGCGAGGTCGGCACGCAGCAGCTTGACGGCGACGGTACGGCCCAGCCGTACGTCCTCGGCGGCGAACACCTCGGCCATACCGCCCCGGCCGAGTCTGCGGGTCAGCCGGTACCGGCCGTCCCCGACCAGTCCGCCGTTGCCCCAGTTCTCCGGCGCGTCCGACATACCGCCGCCAGTCGCCTCGGGGTCGGACGGGCCCTGGGCGCGCTGCTGCTGTGCCATCAGTCCTCGCCGTCGTTTCTGCCCGCGGTGCGCGCGGTGTTGTCACGGTCTCCGTCGGCCACGCTACAGCCTCGGCGCAAGGCGCCGGGCCGGGACGATCCCCTGACGAGCCCCACCGCCGACCGGGGGACGGATCGGTCATACAACCGGTACCCCGGGGCGGCGTGCAAATTCTGTGTACCGCCCGTACGCCCGCTGTAACGCTTCCGCGACGCTTCTTTCTCGTAGGGTCACGGAACGGGCACCGAGCTTGACGTGTCAGGGCCCTGCGGCAGACTTGGCCGGGAATAGCACTTTCGATCAACGGCAGTCAACGGCGGCAGCGACACTCAACGACGCCTGAGGCCAACGGGGGACGCAGAACATGAGCCAGGACGGCGCACAGGGCCGGTACGCGGGGCGGGCGCTCGCCGGCGGCCGCTATCAGCTCCGGGACCTGCTCGGCGAGGGCGGCATGGCCTCGGTCCACCTGGCGTACGACAGCGTGCTCGACCGCCAGGTCGCGATCAAGACACTGCACACCGAGCTGGGCCGTGAGCAGGCGTTCCGCGAGCGGTTCCGCCGCGAGGCCCAGGCGGTGGCCAAGCTCACCCACACCAACATCGTCTCGGTGTTCGACACCGGCGAGGACGACCTCGGCGGTCTGACGACCCCGTACATCGTCATGGAGTACGTCGAGGGCCGTCCGCTCGGCTCGGTGCTCGACGAGGACGTGCGGCAGCAGGGCGCGATGCCCGCCGACAAGGCGCTGAAGATCACCGCGGACGTGCTGGCGGCGCTGGAGATCAGCCACGAGATGGGGCTGGTCCACCGCGACATCAAGCCCGGCAACGTGATGATGACCAAGCGCGGTGTGGTCAAGGTCATGGACTTCGGCATCGCCCGCGCGATGCAGTCCGGGGTCACCTCGATGACGCAGACCGGCATGGTCGTCGGCACCCCGCAGTACCTCTCGCCCGAACAGGCCCTGGGCCGCGCGGTGGACGCCCGCTCCGACCTGTACTCGGTCGGCATCATGCTGTTCCAACTGGTCACCGGGCGGCTGCCGTTCGACGCGGACTCACCGCTGGCGATCGCGTACGCGCATGTGCAGGAGGAGCCGGTCGCGCCGTCCTCCATCAACCGCGCGCTGCCGCCCGCGGTGGACGCGCTCGTCGCCCGCGCGCTGAAGAAGAACCCGAACGAACGCTTCCCCACGGCCGAGGCCATGCGTGAGGAGTGCCTGCGGGTCGCGGCCTCCTTCCAGGCGACCCCGCCGAGCATCGTCCCGGGCGTGCCCTCGCAGAGCGGATCGGGCGTCGGCTCCGCCGTGTTCCCGCCGGTCGGCCAGAGCACCCCGCCGCCGGCGAACGGCGTCCACACGCCGTACCCGCAGCCCCCGACCCCGAACCCGTACGGCACCCCGACCCCGGCGCCCTCCTACGGCTACCCGCAGCAGGGCGGCTACCAGACGCCCACGCCGGGCTACGGCCACCAGCAGGGCCCGCACACGCCTCCCGGCTACAACCTGGGCCCGCAGCCGCCGACCTCGGTGTCCCCGGGCGGCGGCCCGCGCAAGGGCACCAAGCAGGTCGTCGTCGGATCGGTGCTGGTCGCGGTGGTGACGGTCGGCGCGCTGATCGGCAGCCTCGCCTCCGGCGGCGACGACTCCGACAACGGCGGCGGCAAGGGCGGCGACCCCAGCGCCACCGCGTCGGCGACGAAGGCGGCGGGCTACCGCGGCCCGGACACGTCCAAGACGATCGAGACGACCGAGTGCTCGGAGCCGACGGAGTCGTACAACGACCCCGACAAGATCCGGATGCCGAACTTCAAGTTCAAGCACATCGAGTCGGTCAAGGAGTGCGCCCAGGCCGCGGGTTGGAATGTGAACGTCAAGGACTTCGACGAGAACACGTACGGCGAGGGAGCGGTCATGAACCAGTTCCCGCCCGCCGGTACGGACGTCGACCCCGAGGACATGCCGAACATCGAACTGAGCGTGTCGACGGGCAACCCGGGTTACTGAGATCCGCATGAGAAAGGCCCGGCGGTCGTCCGCCGGGCCTTTCCTTTGTCCTAGGGTCCGCTTCCTAGAGGTACGGTCCGCCCGAACGGCCGCCCGTGCGCGGGTCGTCGCCGCCCTCGCCGCCGACGCCCGGCGGCAGCGCACGCCGCATCTGCTCCAACTGGGCACGCGCGGCCATCTGCTGGGCGAACAGCGTGGTCTGGATGCCGTGGAAGAGACCCTCCAGCCAGCCGACCAACTGGGCCTGCGCGATCCGCAGTTCGGCGTCGCTCGGCGTGGAGTCCTCGTTGAACGGCAGGGAGAGCCGCTCCAGCTCCTCGACCAGCTCGGGCGCCAGGCCGTCCTCCAGCTCCTTCACCGAGCTGGAGTGGATCTCCTTGAGCCGGGCCCGGCTCGCCTCGTCCAGGGGAGCGGCGCGCACCTCCTCCAGCAACTGCTTGATCATGCTGCCGATCCGCATGACCTTCGCCGGCTGCTCGACCTGCTCCGTCACCGGGATCTCACGGGAGTCCTCGTCGGCGTCGACGCCGCCGAGCGCCATGCCGTCCTGGCCGACGACCAGGATCCTCTGGGCGTTCTCCGGCGACCTATCGTTCCTCGGCATCTCCATGCCGCCATTCTCTCGCACGCGTCCACCTCATCACCGTGGTGCCCCCTGTGGAGGGTGATCCACCGTTTCCGTTCGGCGCAGTCCCGGATGCGGCGCAATTTCCTTGATGTGAGGCTTGTGGCGTCTTTTCTGGGCGACGGGACAGCGGGAGGGGGTCACGGACGTGACTCCATGGCGGCGGGGACTGTGCGTGATGGGGGTGATCGTCGCGGCGCCGTTCGCCGGGGGCGCGTCGTGCGGGGCGGTGACACTGCCCCCGTCGGCATCGGCGTCGGCGTCCCCGTCTGCTTCGCCATCTGTCTCGGCGTCCGGCAGCGCCTCGCCGTCGGGAAGTCCGGGGTCTCCTTCGGCCTCGGCCTCGGCCTCCCCGGACCGTGCCGGCAGTCTCGCAGGAGAGGGCCGGGTACGGCCGGGGCGGGAGGCCGACGAGGAACAGTTGGACGAGGAAGAGGCCGTAGAGCAAGAAGAGGCGGAGGAGGCGGAGCCGGAGCCGGACACGGAGGCCGACTCCGACCCCGATTCCGACGCCGCCGTGGCCCCCGTAGCCTCCCCGTCCACCGAGGACGGCGGCGGCATACGGCAGGCCGGCACACACGAGCAGCGGGCCGCCGAGGGACCGGTACTGCGGATCCTTCCCCTGGGCAGCGGCCTGGTCCTCATCGGCTCCGGCCTCGCCCTCGCCCTCGCGGGCCTGCGCCTGCGCAGGGGTTGATGCTCCGGCCGCTACGGCGCGACCAGCAGCACCTTGCCCACGTGGCCGCTCTCCTCCACCACCCGGTGCGCGGTCGCCGCGTCGGGGAGCGGGATCTCGCGGTCGACGACGGGACGCACCCGGCCCGCGTCGATCAGCGGCCACACGTGTTCGCGTACGGCCGCGACGATCGCCGTCTTCTCGTCCCGCGGCCGGGCCCGCAGCGAGGTCGCGCTGATCGCGGCCCGCTTGCCGAGGAGGGCGCCGATGTTCAGCTCGCCCTTGACGCCGCCCTGCATGCCGATGATCGCGAGCCGGCCGTTGACGGCCAGGGCGCGGACGTTGCGGTCGAGGTAGGACGCGCCCATGTTGTCGAGGATGACGTCCGCGCCCGCGCCGTCGGTGGCCGCCTTCAGCTCGGCGACGAAGTCCTGCTCCCGGTAGTTGATGAGGATGTCCGCGCCCAGCTCGGCGCAGCGGTCCAGCTTCTCCTTGGTGCCCGCGGTGACCGCGACCCGCGCGCCGACCGCCTTGCCGAGCTGGATCGCCATGGTGCCGATGCCGCTGGAACCGCCGTGCACCAGCAGCGTCTCGCCGGGGCGGAGGTGGGCGACCATGAAGACGTTCGACCAGACCGTGCAGGTCACCTCGGGCAACGCGGCGGCCCGGACCAGGTCCACGCCCTCGGGCACCGGCAGGAGCTGCCCCACCGGGACGGCGACCTTCTCGGCGTAGCCGCCGCCCGAGAGCAGCGCGCACACCTCGTCGCCGACGCTCCAGCCGGACACCCCGGGGCCGAGCGCGGCGATCCGGCCGGAGCACTCCAGGCCGGGGTAGGGGGAGGCGCCCGGCGGCGGGTCGTAGAGGCCCTGCCGCTGGAGGATGTCGGCGCGGTTCACGGCGCCGGCCGCCACCTCGACCAGCACCTCGCCCGCGCCGGCCACGGGATCGGGGACCTCGTCCCACACCAGCGCCTCGGGTCCACCAGGTTCGGGAATCGTGATCGCATGCATGGAAGGGACGCTATCCCCCTCCCCCGGCGGCGGCGCCGACCTCCCCGGCGGGGTTTCCGAGGAAAACGACGTGCGATCACCGATGAGTTCGGGCGACGGTAAAGGTCTCCCCATGCGTAGCCCATGAACGCGGAAGGGCCCGTGAACGCGGAAGGACACCTCACCATGAGCCAGCACACCGCCGGCCTGGCCATCGAGACGGCCGGTCTGGTCAAGACGTTCGGCGAGACCAGGGCGGTGGACGGCGTGGACCTCGCCGTGCCCGCCGGCACGGTCTACGGCGTCCTGGGCCCGAACGGCGCAGGGAAGACCACCACCGTGAAGATGCTCGCCACCCTGCTGCGGCCGGACGGCGGCCAGGCACGGGTCTTCGGCCACGACGTGGTGCACGAGGCCGACGAGGTGCGCAGTCGCGTCAGCCTCACCGGCCAGTACGCCTCCGTCGACGAGGACCTCACCGGCACCGAGAACCTGATCCTCCTCGCCCGGCTCCTCGGCCACGGCAAGAAGGCGGCCCGGGAGCGGGCCGCGCAGTTGCTGGCGGCCTTCGGGCTGACGGACGCGGCGGCGAAGCAGGTCAAGCACTACTCGGGCGGGATGCGGCGCCGTATCGACATCGCCGCGTCCATCCTGAGCACGCCCGATCTGCTCTTCCTGGACGAGCCGACCACCGGACTCGACCCGCGCAGCCGCAACCAGGTGTGGGACATCGTGCGGGCGGTGGTCGCGCAGGGCACCACCGTGCTGCTGACCACGCAGTATCTGGACGAGGCCGACCAGCTCGCCTCCCGGATCGCCGTGATCGACCAGGGCAAGGTGATCGCCGAGGGCACCAAGGGCGAGCTGAAGGCGTCCGTCGGCGCCGGATCCGTCCATCTGCGGCTGCGCAACGCCGACCAGCGCCAGGCGGCCGAGCAGGTGCTGCGGCTGGCCCTGGACGCGGACGTCCAGCCGGACCCGGACCCGGTGGCGCTGACCGCGCGGCTGGGCGCGTCCGCCCAGGACACGGCGGCGGAGCAGGCCGCGCGGGCGCTCGGCGAACTGGCCCGGGCCGGGGTGGTCGTCGACAACTTCTCGCTCGGCCAGCCCAGCCTGGACGAGGTGTTCCTCGCCCTCACCGGCCACGACACGAGCGCGAACACCGGCCAGGACACCGATTCCGACTCCACGAAGGACGGGGTGGCGGCATGAGCACCGCGACGAAGACCACGGAAGCCCAGGACCTCGCCCCCGTCAGCACCGAGTCGCTGGCCGCGCTCCTGCTGACGGCCGAGCGGCCCGCCCGCCCGAGCGCGCTGTCCACCTCGCTGACCTTCGGCTGGCGCGCCGTCCTCAAGATCAAGCATGTGCCGGAGCAGCTCTTCGACGTCACCGCGTTCCCGATCATGATGGTGCTGATGTACACGTACCTGTTCGGGGGCGCCCTGGCCGGGTCCCCCGAGGAGTACATCCAGTTCCTGCTGCCGGGCATCCTCGTGATGTCGGTCGTGATGATCACGATGTACACGGGTGTCTCGGTGAACACCGACATCGAGAAGGGCGTCTTCGACCGGTTCCGCTCGCTGCCCATCTGGCGGCCGTCGACGATGGTCGGCTATCTCCTCGGCGACATGCTGCGCTACACGATCGCGTCCGTCGTGATGCTCGTCGTCGGCATGATCCTCGGCTACCGGCCGGACGGCGGGTTCATGGGCGTGGTCGCCGGGATCGCCCTGCTGATCGGCTTCTCCTTCGCGTTCTCGTGGATCTGGACGATGTTCGGGCTGATGCTGCGCAGCGAGAAGTCGGTGATGGGCGTCAGCATGATGGTGATCTTCCCGCTGACGTTCCTGTCCAATGTGTTCGTCGACCCCCGCACCATGCCGGGCTGGCTCCAGGCGTTCGTGAACAACAGCCCGATCACGCATCTGTCGTCGGCGGTGCGGGGGCTGATGGCGGGCGACTGGCCGGGCACCGAGGTCGCCTGGTCGCTGGGGTGGGCCGGGGTGCTCATCCTGGTCTTCGGACCGCTGACGATGCGGCTCTACAACCGCAAGTAGCGCCGGCCGGCCCCACTCGCCGCCCCCCGGCCCGCCCGCTCAGGCCGGGGGCAGCGGCGGCACCCCGCGGATCGCGGGGCCCCTGGAGTTGGAGCCCTCCCCGACCCGCACGATCGTCACCAGCCGGTCGGTCGGCTCCAGCACCCCGATGGCGGGATCGTCGTAGGCGAGGATCCGGTGGCCGCGGACGACGCTCACCACCAGGTCCTCCGTCTCGCGCGGCCCGCGCCCGGCCTCGGCCTTGGTGACGGGCCGCTCGACGAGGTCGAGGCCGTTGCCCTGCTGTATCAGGTCCTCCATGACCAGGCCGGCGGCCGGGCTGAGCACGGACACGCCGAGCAGCCGGCCCGCCGCGCCCGCGCTGGTGATGACCTCGTCGGCGCCGGACTGCTTCAGCAGCGGCGCGTTCTCCTCCTCCCGCGCCGCCGCCACGATCTTGGCGTTCGGGTTGAGCTGGCGGGCCGTCAGCGCCACCAGGACGGCCGTGTCGTCGCGCTGGGTGGCGATCACGATCCGCCCCGCACGCTGCACTTCCGCCTTGCGCAGCACATCGCTGCGGGTGGCGTCGCCGACCACGCCCTCGTACCCCTCGGCCGTCGCCGCCTCGACCATCTTGGCGCTCGGGTCGATCACGACGACCTGGTCCTTGCTCAGCCCCGAGGCACAGGCGGTCCTGATCGCGGACCGGCCTTTCGTACCGAAGCCGACAACGACGGTGTGGTCACGCAAGGGGACCTCCGGGGTACTGGGCGACACTTCTGATCGGGCACACGAGACCCGCCGGACTCCATGGTGCCCATCGACAGGAACGACACCCCAGGGGGCACGCGATGAAGGACCACGAACGACACCCTGCCAGTAGGGCCAGGCTCTCCCTCTTCCGGTCCCTCTGGTACCGCTCGCGCGTCGAGGCCCGGGACGACGCCGAGGCGGGCCGCTCCATCACGATGCCCGTCACCACGACCACCCCGCCGCTCCAGCAGGTGCTGCGCCGGCTCTCCCTCGCCCTGCTGGTGCTGGCCCTCACCACGCTGATCGTCTACGCCGACCACGGCGGCTACAACGACAGCTCCGACGGCTCCGTCGACTTCCTGGACGCCGCCTACTACGCCACGGTCACCCTCTCCACCACCGGCTACGGCGACATCACCCCGGTCAGCGACACGGCCCGGCTGATCAACATCCTCGTCATCACCCCGCTGCGCGTGGTCTTCCTGATCATCCTGGTCGGCACCACCCTCGAAGTGCTCACCGAGCGCACCCGCCAGCAGGTCCGCGTGCACCGCTGGCGGACCCGCACCTACAACCACATCGTGGTCGTCGGCTACGGCACCAAGGGCCGGCACGCGATCGAGACGCTCGTGGGACAGGGCATCCCCAAAGACCAGATCGTGGTCGTGGACGCCCAGCGCAAGGTCGCCGAGCTGGCGGGCGACGCCGGTCTGGTGGCCGTGATCGGCGACGCCACCCGGTCGGACACCCTGCTGAAGGCGGAGGTCCAGCACGCCTCCCGGGTGATCGTCGCCCCGCAGCGCGACGACACGGCGGCGCTGGTCACCCTCACCGCCCGACAGCTCAACCGGCGGGCGACCGTCGTCGTCGCCGCCCGCGAGGACGAGAACGTGCCGCTGCTCAAGCAGTCCGGCGCGGACACTGTGGTCACCAGCTCCAGCTCGGCGGGCCGGCTGCTCGGCGTCTCGATGGTCAGCCCGACCGTGGCACGCACCCTGGAGAACCTGATGACCCTCGGCAGCGGCCTGGACATCGTCGAACGCCCCGTCACCAAGGCGGAGCTGGGCCAGGCCCCGCGCGCCTGCGCCGATCTGGTGGTCGCGGTGGTCCGGGGCAAGCAGCTCCTGGACTACGCCGACCCCCGGCTCAGCAAGCTCCAGCACGGCGACCGGGTGATCACGGTCAGCCGGGCGACGGCGGTCGTGGAGCCGGTGTGACGCCCGGAGTGGCGGGGGAATGCGGCAATCGCGCGTGTTTCACGTGAAACGGTTTCACGTGAAACACGCGTCCACCCCCGCCGTGGCCCACGGCAGATCGAGGATCTCCGCCTCCTGACCCGCCCGTGCGCCGCCCGGTGGGACGACCGCGAGGGCGTCAGCCGCCGCGATGCCCCGGAGCATGGCGGGGCCGTTGTAGTGCAGCGGCACCGCGTGGTCGCCCCCGAGGGCGACCGGGACGAGCCGGGTGTCGTGCGGGTGGCCGTGCGCCGCGTCCCGCAGGGGCAGCGTGTAGGGCTCCGGAGCCGGCCGGTCGGCCAGGGTGCGCAGCAGCGGCTCCGCGAGCGTCAGCAGCCCGGAGACGGCCGCGAGGGGGTTGCCGGGCAGCCCGACCAGGTGCCGGCCGTCCCCGATGCGGGCCAGCAGCATCGGGTGGCCGGGGCGCACCCGGACGCCGTCGACGAGCAGCTCGGCGCCGATCCGGCGCAGCGTGGGGTGGACATGGTCGACGGGGCCGGACGCGGTGCCGCCGGTGGTGACGATCAGTTCGGCGGTGGACGCGGTGACGGCCCGGTGCAGGGCCTGCGCGTCGTCGCCGAGCCGGCGCACGGCGACGACCTCGGCTCCCAGCGCCCGCAGCCACGGCGGCAGCATCGGCCCGAGCGCGTCCCGGATGAGCCCGTCGTGCGGACGCCCCTCGGTGAGCAGTTCGTCGCCGAGGACCAGCACCTCGACCCGGGGACGCGGTACGGCGGCCAGGGTGTCGTAGCCCGCGGCCGCGGCGAGGCCGAGCACCGCCGGGGTCACCACGGCCCCGGCGAGCAGCAGCCGGTCCCCGCTGCGGCACTCCTGGCCGCGCGAGCGGATGTCCTGGCCGTGGCTCATGTCCCGGGTGGGGTGCAGCCGGCCCTGGTCGTCGGTGCGGCCGTGCTCGCTGCGCAGGACGGCGGTGGTGTCCGCCGGGATCCGGGCCCCGGTGGCGATCCCGACGGCCTCGCCGTCGGCGAGCGGCGCGGGGGCCGCGCTCCCGGCCAGCACCCCTTCGTCCCTGACCCGCCAGGGGCCGGGCCCGGCGACGGCCCAGCCGTCCATCGCGGAGGTGTCGAAGGGGGGCAGGTCGGTGAGGGCGGTCAGCGGGGCGGCCAGGACGAGTCCGAGGGCGTCGGCGAGGGTCACGGAGACATGGGTCCGGGGGGCGCGGGCCGCACGGGCCGCGATCGTCCGGGCATCGGGCCAGGGGGTGGCCCGGTGGCGGTCCTCGCGCGGGGCGGGGTCCGGGGTGCGGGAGGGGCGGGCGGCCGGCTCCTCGGGGTGCGCGGGCTCCGGGGCGTCGCGGTCCTTCACCAGGGCCAGCACCTCCTCGACGTCGAGATCGTCGGCCTCCCGGGTGTCCCGGGTACCCCGCTCGTCGTCGGCGGCGCGGTCCTGCCGGAGCCCGCGGGCGCTCATCCGGCGTCCGGTCCCGGGGCACCGGCGCCGGAGTCCTTCTCGGACGCCCCGGCCTTCTCGGACTCCCCGGCCTTCGCGGCCTTCTCCTGCTCGGCCTCCTCCGCCCAGCGCAGGGCCAGTGCGGCGGCCTTGCGGGCGGCCTCGGCGACCGCCTCGGGGCCGCCCCCGGCCCGGGCGGCGGCGTAGCCGACCAGGAAGGTGGTCAGCGGGGCGGCGGGCCGGGCCACGCCGTGGGCGGCGTCGCGGGCCAGGTCCAGCAGGACCTTGATGTCGACGTCGAGGTCGAGGCCCAGCTCGTCCTTGGCTGCGGAGATCCATTCATCCAACACGTGGCCATGCTCCCTGATCCGTGTCCTGGCGGTGGCGATGTCGTCCCAGGTGTCGCAGTCGAAGGACGCGACGGGGTCGGGGACGCGCGTGAGATCGAGCCCGGCGGTCAGCCGGCGCAACGGCAGACCCGTGAGGTTTCCGGCCGCGGCGGAGAGCGCCGCCAGTTCCCGGCGCAGGGCGGCCGTGCGGTACGCGGCGACGAGCGGCTGGTCGCGGCCGTCGGCGTCGGTGAGCAGCGCGCCCTCGGTCCCGCCGGAGCGCAGCGCCTCCAGCAGCCGACGTACGGTCGGCGCCGCGAGGAAGGGCAGGTCGGCGGAGAGGACGAGGACGTCGTCGGCGCCGGTGCGGCGCAGCCCCGCGTCGAGAGCGGCGACGGGGCCCGCGCCCGGCGGGTCCTCGCGGGCCCAGCGCACGGGGCGGGAGGTGGGCCGGGGGTCGGCGACCACCACGGTGGTGCGCGCGTCGGCGCAGGCGGCGAGCACCCGGTCGAGCAGGGCCCGCCCGCCGACCCGCACACCGGGCTTGTCGGCGCCGCCGAGCCGCCGCGCCCCGCCGCCGGCGAGCACGACGGCGTCGTACGGGGCGTACGGGGCGGCGGAGTGCTCGTACGAGGTCACCCCCCGAGTATGCGGGCCCCCTCGATCACAGGGAACGCGGGGACCCGTGTCACCCGGGGCGGGCGGTCACAGGGTGCGCAGCAGCACCGCCGGCTGTTCGACGCAGTCCGCCACGTACCGCAGGAAGCCTCCGGCCGTACCGCCGTCGCAGACCCGGTGGTCGAAGGTGAGCGAGAGCTGGACGACCTGACGGACGGCCAGTTCGCCTTCGTGCACCCATGGCTTGGGGATGATCCGGCCGACTCCGAGCATGGCCGCCTCGGGGTGGTTGATGATCGGCGTGGAGCCGTCGACGCCGAACACGCCGTAGTTGTTCAGCGTGAACGTCCCGCCGGTCAGCTCGGCGGGCGTGAGGCGTCCGGCCCGGCCCGCCTCGGTGAGCCGGGCGAACTCGGAGGTGAGTCCCTCGGCGTCCCGGGCGTGCGCGTCACGGACGACGGGGACGACGAGCCCCCGGTCGGTCTGCGCCGCGAAGCCGAGGTGCACATGGTCGAACTGGACGATCTCCCTGGCCGCCACGTCGACCGCGGAGTTCAGCTCGGGGAACCGGGCCAGGGCGGCGGTGCAGATCCGGGCCAGCAGCGCGAGCAGCGAGATCTTCGGTCCGCCGGTCGCGTTCATGGCGGCGCGGGCGCGCATCAGCTCGGTGGCGTCGGCGTCCACCCAGCAGGTGGCGTCCGGGATCTCCCGGCGGCTGCGGGAGAGCTTGTCCGCGACGGCGCCCCGCACGCCCTTGAGCGGCACGCGGCGGCCCTCGGTGAGGGCGGAGGAGACGGCGGCCGGGGCGGCGGGCGCGGGCGCCGGTGCGGGGCGCTCCTCGGTGACGGCCGCGCGCAGGGCGTTCTCGACGTCCGCGCGCAGGATCAGGCCCTGGGGGCCGGTGCCCTGAAGCTCCTTCAGATCCAGTCCGTTCTCACGGGCGAGCCGGCGCACCAGGGGCGAGATCACGGGCACGGGACCGTCGGAAGCGGCGGGAACAGCGGGAACAGCGGGAGCGGCAGGCGCGGCGGGTGCCGTGGGAGCGACCAGTGCCTTCGGGGCCGCCGGCGCCGATGCCGGTACCGCCGCCGGACGGACCCGGCGCCTGCGCGCGGGTGCCTCCGAGGTGCCGTACCCGACGAGCACGTTGCCCGAGCCCTCGGACGCGCCGGTCTCGCCGCCGTCGGACTCCGAGCCGACCGCGACCGTGATCAGCGGGGCGCCGACGGGCAGTTCGGTGCCCTCCTCGCCGAAGCGGGCGGTGACGACACCGCCGTAGGGGCAGGGCACCTCGACCATCGCCTTGGCCGTCTCGACCTCGACGACCGGCTGGTCGACGGCGACGACGTCGCCGACCTGGACCAGCCAGCGCACGATCTCCGCCTCGGTGAGCCCCTCGCCGAGGTCGGGCAGCTTGAACTCCAGGACCTGTGCCATCAGTTGCCCGCCTCCCACTGGAGCCGTGCCACGGCGTCCAGGATGCGGTCGACGCCGGGCAGGTGGTGGCGCTCCAGCATCGGCGGCGGGTAGGGGATGTCGAACCCGGCGACACGCAGCACCGGCGCCTCCAGATGGTGGAAGCAGCGCTCCGTGACGCGGGCCGCGATCTCCCCGCCCGGGCCGCCGAAGGAGCCCGATTCATGGACGACGACCGCGCGGCCGGTCCGCCGGACCGAGGCGGCGACCGTCTCGTCGTCGAACGGCACCAGGGAGCGCAGGTCGACGACCTCCAGGTCCCAGCCCTCGGCACGGGCCGCCTCGGCGGCTTCGAGGCAGACGGGGACCGAGGGGCCGTACGTGATCAGGGTGGCGCTGCGGCCCGGGCGGCGCACCACGGCGCGGCCGATCGGGTCGACGGTCCCCGGGTCCTCGGGGTTCCAGGTGTCCTTGGACCAGTACAGGCGCTTGGGTTCGAGGAAGACCACCGGGTCGTCGGAGGCGATCGCCTCGCGCAGCAGGCCGTAGGCGTCGGCGACCGTGGCGGGGGTGACGACGTGCAGGCCCGGGGTGGCGATGTAGTACGCCTCGGAGGAGTCGCTGTGGTGCTCGACGCCGCCGATGCCGCCGCCGTAGGGGACGCGCACGGTGATCGGGAGGGGCATCCGGCCGCGGGTGCGGTTGCGCATCCGGGCGACATGGCTGATGAGCTGCTCGAACGCCGGGTAGGCGAACGCGTCGAACTGCATCTCCACGACCGGGCGCAGACCGTACATGGCCATGCCCACGGCGGTGCCGAGGATGCCCGCCTCGGCGAGCGGGGTGTCGGTACAGCGGTCCTCGCCGAACTCCTTGGCGAGTCCGTCGGTGACCCGGAAGACGCCGCCGAGGGTGCCCACGTCCTCGCCCAGGACGTGCACGGACGGGTCGGCGGCCATCGCGTCGCGCAGGGCGCGGGTGAGGGCCTGTGCCATGGTCGCGGGCTTGAGGGCGACGGTCGTCATCGGTGGCCGCCTTCCGGTTCGGCTTCGGCGTCGAGCTCGGCGCGCAGCAGGGCACGCTGTTCGCGCAGGTGGGGGGTTTCCTCGGCGAAGACGTGGGCGAACAGGTCCGCCGGGTCGAGCGCGGGGTCCTGGTTCATCCGGGCGCGCAGATCGGCCGCCATCGTCTCGGCGGCGTCCCGCGCGGCCTCCCGGGCCGCGTCGTCGAGCAGCCCGCGCGCGGTCAGTTCGCGCTCCAGCAGCACGATCGGGTCGTGCTCGCGCCAGGTCTCGACCTCGGAGTCCCCGCGGTAGCGGGTCGCGTCGTCGGCGTTGGTGTGGGCGTCGATGCGGTAGGTGACGGCCTCGACCAGGGTGGGTCCGCCGCCCTCCCGCGCGCGCCGGACGGCCTCGGAGAGCACCTCGTGGACGGCGGCCGCGTCGTTGCCGTCGACCAGGCGGCCCGGCATGCCGTACCCGACGGCCTTGTGGGCCAGGGAGGGCGCCGCGGTCTGCTTGGCGAGCGGGACGGAGATCGCGAAGCCGTTGTTCTGGACGAAGAAGACCACCGGGGCCTGCCACACGGCGGCGAAGTTCAGCGCCTCGTGGAAGTCGCCCTCGCTGGTGCCGCCGTCGCCGACCATGGCCAGCGCGACCACGTCGTCACCCTTGAGGCGGGCGGCGTGGGCGAGGCCCACGGCGTGCGGGAGCTGGGTGGCCAGCGGGGTGCACAGGGGGGCCACCCGGTGCTCGTACGGGTCGTAGCCGGTGTGCCAGTCGCCGCGCAGCAGGGTGAGGGCCTCGACGGGGTCCACGCCGCGTGCCACGACGGCGAGCGTGTCGCGGTAGCTGGGGAAGAGCCAGTCGCGCTCCTCCAGGACCAGCGCGGCGGCGACCTCGCAGGCCTCCTGGCCGGTGCTGGAGGGGTAGACGGCGAGCCGGCCCTGCTTGGTGAGGGCGGTGGCCTGCGCGTTGTAACGGCGGCCCAGCACCACCTGGGCGTACAGCCGCCGCAGCAGCTCGGGGTCGGTCTCCGCGGCCGCCTCGGTGCCGAGGACGCGACGGGGCTCGGCGTCGGGCAGCAGCGGCGCGGGGTCCGTGCGGGGCTGCCAGGCGGGCGGCGGGGTGGGCCGGTAAGCGCCCCGCTGCTCCATGACCGTCATGACGGCACCTCCTCGGGCGATGGCTACGAGACGTGTCGCCTGTGACCCGCCTCACCTACCGATTGTTCGGTCGTCGGCACATTTTGGCTACAGGCGCCCTCAGGCTGTGGACAAACGGTTCTCCACAGCCTGAGATGGACGCAGTACGTCCATGGCGGAGAGGCGGGGGGACATGGCACCTGAACAAATGGCCGAGGACCCCGTGGCCCCGGAGCCCGAGAGCGCGGCCGTGACGCCGCCGCCGAGGCCGCTGGACGCCATCGATCAGGACATCCTCCAGATGCTCCAGACGGACGGCCGGGCCTCCGTGCGGTCGGTCGCCGAGCGGGTGCACGTCTCACGCGCCAACGCCTACGCGCGCATCAACCGGCTCATCGAGGACGGGGTGATCCGCGGCTTCGGCGCCCGGGTCGACCACGAGCGGGCCGGTCAGGGCACGAGCGCGTACATCACGCTGAAGATCGTGCAGAACTCCTGGCGCACGGTCCGCGAGCAGTTGCGGCTGCTGCCCGGCGCCTCGCACATCGCCCTGGTGGGCGGGGACTTCGACGTGCTGCTGCTGGTGCACACACCGGACAACCGCGCGCTGCGCGAGGTGGTGCTCACCCGGCTCCAGGCCATCCCGGAGGTGCTCAGCACCCGCACCCTGCTGGTGTTCGAGGAGGAGGACCTGGAACCGCAGGCGTGAGACCCCCTGAGGCACCCTGAGGCACCCGGCCGGGTTTCTAGTGCTGGGTGCGCAGGCCGGCGAAGACCAGCCGGGTCACCGCGTCGGCCACGTCCTTCTCGACCATTCCGCGGCCGCCGGGCCGGTACCACTCCACGATCGAGTTGATCATCCCGAAGACCAGCCGGGTGGCGAGCCGCACCTCCACGTCGCCCCGCACGTCCCCCTCGTCCGCGGCCGCCCGCAGCAGGTCGGCCACCCGGTGGTCGAAGTCGCGGCGCCGCTCCAGCGCCCACCGCTCGGTGTCGGTGTTGCCGCGCACGCGCAGCAGCAGCGTCACATAGGGCAGCTCGCCGATGAGGACCTCGACCATGCGGCGCACCACGTACTCCAGCCGCTCCACGGCCCGTCCCGTGCGCGCGGGCTCCTCGTCGAGGATCCCGAAGAGACCGTCCAGGGCACGGCTGACCGCCCGGCGCAGCAGCTCCTCCTTGCCGGAGACATGGTGGTAGATCGACGACTTGGAGATGCCGGCCGCCCGGGAGAGGTGCTCCATGGACGTGCCGTCGTAGCCGCGCTCGTTGAACACCTGGACGGCGACGGAGAGCAGCGTCTCCGGGGTGTAGGTGTCGCGCTTGGCGGTGGTCACGAGGCGCCCTCCCGCTTCTCGGTGGCGTAGGAGTGCCGGTACAGCGCCAGGGAGGGCGCGTAGCGGCCGGACGGGTCGCGCTCGTGCAGATCGTCGAGGAGCGAGCAGGCCCAGGTGCGGCCCAGCCGGCGGCTCCATTCGAAGGGGCCCAGGGGGTAGTTCACACCGAGCCGCATCGCGGTGTCGATGTCCTCCTCGGTGGCGACGCCCTTGGCGACGGCGTCGTGCGCGAGGTCGACGATCCGGGCGACCGTGCGGGCGACGATCATGCCGGGGACGTCGCCGATGACGCTGACGTCCTTGCCGAGCGCCTGGAACAGGCCGATCGCCTCGGAGAGGGTCTGCGCGGAGGTGTCCTGGGAGGCGGACAGGGCGATGCGGGTGGCCTTGCGGTAGTCGAAGGCGAGGTCGAAGTAGACGACGTCGCGGAACTCGACGGACGTCTGGCCGTCGGCGAGCGTCAACTGTCCGCCGCCGGGGAGCACCAGCCGGGTGCCGTGGTCCTCCTCGTCCTCGCGGACCTGGACGCCCGCCTCGCGGATCAGCGCGAGCAGTTCGGACGCGGGGCCGAGGTCGCCCTCGGCGACCACGTAGGCGGGCGCCGGGCGGGGCTCGGCGGTGTGCGGCTCGGCGGGCTCGGCGCCCTCGCGGTAGTCGTACCAGCCCTGGCCGCTCTTGCGGCCGAGGCGGCCGGACTCGACCAGGCGGCGCTGGGCCAGCGAGGGCGTGAACCGCACGTCGTGGAAGAAGGACCGCCACACCGAGTGGGTGACGGACTCGTTGACGTCCTGCCCGATCAGGTCGGTCAGCTCGAAGGCGCCCATCCGGAAGCCGCCGCACTCGCGCAGCACCGCGTCGATGGTGGCGGGGTCGGCGCCCTGCGCCTCGTAGACGGCGAACGCCTCGGCGTAGAAGGGGCGCGCGATGCGGTTGACGATGAAACCGGGGGTGTCGGCGCAGGCGACGGGGGTCTTGCCCCAGGCGCGGGCGGTCTCGTACGCGCGCGTGGCCGAGGAGACGTCGGTGGCGTACCCGGAGACGACCTCGACCAGCGGCAGCAGCGGGGCGGGGTTGAAGAAGTGCAGGCCGACCAGGCGGCCCGGGTTGCGCAGGGCGCCGCCGACGGCCGTGACGGACAGGGAGGAGGTGTTGGTGGCGAGCAGACAGTCCTCGCCGACGATGTCCTCCAGGGCGCGGAACAGCTCCTGCTTGGCGCCCAGCTCCTCCAGGACGGCCTCGACGACCAGGGCGCAGTCCGCGAGGTCGGTGAGGTGCTCGGCGGGCACCAGCCGGGCGCGGGCCGCGTCCCCGTCGGCGGCGGTGAGACGGTTCTTCTCGACGAGCCGGTCGATCCGGGCGCCGATCGCGCCGGCGGCCTCCCGGGCCCGGCCGGGGGCGGTGTCGTACAGCCGTACGAGGTGGCCCGCGAGCAGCGCGACCTGGGCGATGCCCTGGCCCATGGTGCCGGTGCCGACGACGGCCACGGGGCCGGCGAGGTCGAGTGCTGTCATGTGCGCGATCCTCCCGCACGGGGTTTTCCACAGATGCGGCAGGCCCCCTTGTCCCGACCGATCGTTCGGTTACTCTAGCTCTGACTGGTGGTTCCTGCCCAGGTTTCCGCCTGGTCATGGGCTCGAAGAAGAGTTCTCACGACGAGGAGTTGGTCCCGCATGGCCGCCGCCGAACCGACCACGCACGATCTGATCGCCCAGCACCGGCCCACGCTCGACCAGGCCCTGGAGGCGATCCGCACGCGCGCGTACTGGTCCCCCCACCCCGAGCACCCGAAGGCGTACGGGGAGAACGGCAGCCTGGACGCGGCGGCCGGCAAGGCCGCCTTCGACGCCGTGCTGAACACCCGCGTCGACCTCGGCCAGCCCGGCACCGACGACTGGGTCGGCGGCGAGGTCTCCCCGTACGGCGTGGCGCTCGGCGTGACCTATCCGCACGCGGACGTGGACGTGCTGCTGCCCGCGATGACGGCCGGACAGCGGGCCTGGCGGGACGCGGGCGCGGAGGTCCGCGCGGTGGTCTGTCTGGAGATCCTCAAGCGGATCAGCGACCGGACGCACGAGTTCGCGCACGCGGTCATGCACACCTCCGGCCAGGCGTTCATGATGGCGCTCCAGGCGGGCGGCCCGCACGCGCAGGACCGCGGCCTGGAGGCGGTGGCGTACGCGTATGCCGAGCAGGTCCGCACGCCCGGCACCGCGGAGTGGACCAAGCCGCAGGGCAAGCGCGACCCGCTGGTCCTCACCAAGACCTTCACGGCCGTCCCGCGCGGGATCGCCCTGCTCATCGGCTGCAACACCTTCCCCACGTGGAACGGCTACCCGGGCCTGTTCGCCTCCCTCGCCACAGGCAACGCGGTCCTGGTCAAGCCCCACCCGCGCGCGGTGCTGCCGCTCGCGCTGACCGTGCGGGTCGCGCGCGAGGTGCTGGCCGAGGCCGGCTTCGACCCGAACCTGGTCGCGCTGGCCGCCGAGCGCCCCGGCGAGGGCATCGCGAAGACCCTCGCCACCCGCCCCGAGATCAAGATCGTCGACTACACCGGCTCGACGTCCTTCGGCGACTGGCTGGAGGCCAACGCCCGCCAGGCGCAGGTCTACACCGAGAAGGCCGGCGTCAACACGGTCCTGGTCGAGTCCACCGCGAACTACAAGGGCATGCTCGCCAACCTGGCGTTCTCGCTGTCCCTCTACAGCGGCCAGATGTGCACCACCCCGCAGAACCTGCTGATCCCGCGCGACGGCATCCGCACCGACCAGGGCCCGAAGACCTACGACGAGGTGGTCGCCGACCTCGCCCGCGCGGTGGACGGCCTGCTCGGCGACGACGCCCGGGCGAACGCGCTGCTCGGCGCGATCGTCAACCCGGACGTCAAGGCCCGTATCGAGGCCGCCGCGAGCCTCGGCGAGGTCGCGCTCGCCTCCCGCGAGGTGACCAACCCGGAGTTCCCGGACGCGGTCGTGCGCACCCCGGTGATCGTCAAGCTGGACGGCGCCAAGCCGGACGACGAGGCCGCCTACATGAGCGAGTGCTTCGGCCCGGTCTCCTTCGCCGTCGCCGTCGACTCCCCGGCCGACGCCCTCGCCCTGCTGCGGCGCACGATCCGCGAGAAGGGCGCGATGACGGTCGGCGCGTACACCACCGACCCGGAGGTCGAGCGGGAGATCGAGGAGGTCTGCCTGGAGGAGGCCGCCCAGCTCTCCCTGAACCTCACCGGCGGTGTGTACGTCAACCAGACGGCCGCCTTCTCCGACTTCCACGGCTCCGGCGGCAACCCGGCGGCCAACGCAGCCCTCACGGACGGCGCCTTCGTGGCCAACCGCTTCCGCGTGGTGGAGGTCCGCCGGGACGCGTGACGCCCGCCTGCGGGCCGCCTACGCGGGTGCGCCTCCGGAAGCACTCCAGTGGTACAGCGTCATCGCCACGCTCGTGGCGAGGTTGTAGCTGGAGACCTGGGGGCGCATCGGGAGGGACAGGAGGTGGTCCGCGCGGGCGCGCAGGGCCGGGGAGAGGCCGCTGCGTTCCGAGCCGAAGGCGAGCACCGCGTCGTCCGGGAGTTTCACGCCCCGCAGGTCGTCCCCCTCGGGGTCGAGGGCGAAGACCGGGCCCGGGGGCAGTTCGTCGACGGTCAGCCGTTCCACGGCGGTCGCGAAGTGCAGGCCCGCCCCGCCGCGTACGACGTTCGGATGCCAGGGGTCGACCGTGCCGGTGGTGACCACCCCGGTCGCCCCGAACCCGGCGGCCAGCCGGATCACCGCGCCCGCGTTGCCGAGGTTGCGCGGGTCGTCCAGGACCACCACCGGCGCGGTGCGCGGAAGGCGGGCCAGGAGCGCGAGCTGCGCCGCCCGGGCGGGGCGTACCGCGAGCGCGGCGACCGCGGTGGGGTGCGGACGGGCCACCAGGGACCTGTACTCCGCCTCCGGGACCTCCGTGAGCAGCGCCTCCAGCCGGGGCCGTACATCGGGGGCCAGCTCGTCGGCGAGGGCGAGCGCCGCCCGCCGGTCGGCGGTGACCGCCACCGGGATCTCGGCACCGAAGCGCACCGCGTGCTTGAGCGTGTGGAAACCGTCGAGCAGGACGCACCCGTCCGCCAGCCCACGCCAGCGCGCCAGGGTGCCGGGAGCGTCGAGGGCGTCCGTCATGCCTCGAAGCCTACGTGCGTCGGCTGGGCGCTCTGCGGCGCGCGCTGTTCCGGCACGGTCGCGGCGGCGGCACCCCGGCCGCCGTTCCGCGCGAACACCAGCACCCGCGCGCGTACCGTCCACCGGCCCAGCCGCCGCAGGAACGGCGTCGGCAGGAACACCGCGTCCGCCGCGATCATCGCCAGCGAGAAGAACGGCAGCCCCA
Source organism: Streptomyces sp. CAI-85 (assembly GCF_013363615.1). Lineage (NCBI taxonomy): Bacteria > Bacillati > Actinomycetota > Actinomycetes > Kitasatosporales > Streptomycetaceae > Streptomyces > Streptomyces sp. CAI-85. The sequence goes on from NZ_JAANNX010000013.1 coordinate 139,253, forward strand.
GGATCACGGCGATCGCCGCGTGCTCCAGCATCATCAGGGCCAGCAGGACGTTCTTCACCCGCCGGTTGAACAGCGTGAACGGGAAGGCGACCTGCACGAGCACGGTCCCGTACGTCACCAGCATCACCATCGTGCCGCTGCTCGTCAGCAGATCGCCGAGGAACGGCCACGGGGAGAAGTAGTCGAGCTGGAGCGGGTAGTACGCCGCCGTGCCGTCCTGCCAGCGCGAGCCCTGGATCTTGTACCAGCCGGCCGTCGCGTAGATCAGGCACGCCTCCGCCATGATCACGACGAGGGCGCCGTTGTGCAGGATGTTGCCGATCACGTCGAGCAGGATCCGCGGCTGCTCCGAGCGCGCCCGGCGCACGACCGCCCACCACAGGCCGAGCGAGGCCCACACCGCCCACAGCAGCACCGGCACGGTCGGGTCGCCGTCGAGCCCGCCCGTCCCGGTCAGCACGACCAGCGCCGCCCCCAGGACGGCCCACAGCACGGGACCCACCCGGTCGGTGACCCGCTCGCCCCGCGCGCGTGCCTCGGCCGCGCGGCGCTCCCGGCGCGCGTCCAGCGACCAGACCCGGCCGCAGCGCGTGAACACGAGGTAGACGGCCATCAGGTGCAGGACGTTGTCGCCGCCGTCGCCCATGAAGACACTGCGGTTCTGGAGCGACAGCACACCGACCATGAACAGCACCGACATGGTCCGGGTCCGCCAGCCCACCAGCAGCGCCGCGCTCGCCAGCAGCGCCAGCGCGTACACGGCCTCGAACCAGAGGCGGCCGTCCGACCACAGCAGCAGCGTGAACGCCCCGTTGGAGTCCACGAGCTGCCGGGCCAGGTCGAAGCCCCACGGACCGTCGGGCCCGTACAGCTCGGCGCGGTGGACGAACTCGCGCAGCAGGAACAGCAGCCAGGTCGCGCTGAACCCGATACGGATCATGGCGCTCTGGTAGGGGCCGAGCGCCGACTCGGTGACGCGGGCGATGGCCGCCGACACCGTCAGGGTGAACCGGTTCACTTCGCGTCCCCCTCGGCCTCGCCGGGCAGCACGGACCACCAGGGCAGCACGCGGAACACCGGCTGCGACGACACCTTCTCCGTGGTCCACTCCGGCGGCCGCACATTGAGCGTCCGGGAGCGGATCTGGACGCGCTCGACGACCCCGTCCGCGCCGTTCGCGCCGCCGCGCTCCAGCCGCAGCACCACGATCCGGCGCAGATACGTCTCGGAGAGCGACCCGCGCTCACCGACCGCGCGGTTGTCGGAGTCATGGCTCGCGGTGAAGAAGTCCCAGGCGCGGCGCAGCTCGTTCTGCTGGGTGTGGCTCGGCACCAGATTTCCGTCGATGGCCCGGCCGTCCTGCGCGGACAGGTCGTACCAGCCGGTGGTGCGCGAACCGCCGTCCGCGGTGCGTATCTGGGCGCGGACCTGGACGGCGATGTTCTGCTGGAGGGGATTGGGCGCGAACAGCTTCCAGTTCTGCTCGAACTCCGGGTAGATCCAGTCGTCGATCGCCTCGCCGTGCGTCTTGGTGACCGTGTTCGAGGGCGCGACGTGCAGGAACACCATGCCCAGATGGACACAGACGGCGACCGCGACGACCGCGAGCGCCAGCGCCGCGCCGATCTGGTAGCGGGGCGAGAGCGCGGCGACCCCGGTACGCGGCTCGGGGGCGGGCGCGTCGGAGGAGACGGGAGAGGCGGGGGAGTCCGGGGAGTCCGGGGAGGCGTCCGGGACCGCCTCGGGGGCGGGCGGCGCCTGCGGCTCCCGTGCCGCCGCCCCTTCCGCCTCCGCCTCCGCCTCCCGAGAGACGTCCGAGCCTGAGTCGTACGCGTCCATTCCGCCCCGTTCCCCGATTCCGGTCGTCTTGCCGCACCGCGCAATCGCGAACGGTACCCACCCTCACCCGTTCGGCGCAGCCCTCCCCCGGGCCACCGGCCGTCCCGGGGCCGTGAGCTTGTCCACAGCGGTGGACACCCTACGACGCCGGCGGCGACGCCCTCCGGGCCGTTCAGGTCCGTTCCGGGCCGCGGAGGTCCGTTCCGGGCCGCGGAGGGCCGTTCCGGGCCGCGGAGGGCCGTTCCGGGCCGTTCCCTTCTCCTAGAACCTGTTCTATCTTGACGAACCGTCAGATCAGCGTCCCCGTCGGAAGGACAGGCCGTGGACTTCACCTTCAGCGAGGAGCAGCAGGCGGCGGCCGAGGCGGCGCGCGGGGTGCTCGCCCAGGTCGCGCCCGACGGCGTCCCCAGCCCCGCGCTCACCCAGGGCCGCCCCGTCGCCGACGACCTCGACCGGACGCTGTGGGCCCGGCTCGCCGACGCGGACCTGCTGAGCCTGCTGCTGGCCGAGGAGTACGGCGGCGCCGGTCTGGACGCCGTCGCGCTCTGCCTGGTGCTGCGCGAGGCCGGCCGGGTGCTCGCGCGGGTGCCGCTCCTCGAACACAGCGCCGCCGCGGCCGCCGTCCAGGCCGACGGCGGGCCGGAACTGCGGTCCGCGCTGCTCGCGCGCGCCGGGCGGGGCGAGACCGTGCTGACCGTCGCCGCCCACGGCCGCACCGGGCACGACGCCGCCGAACTCGCGGTGACCGCCCGGCCGGACGGCGACCGGGACGGCGGCTGGCTGCTGGACGGGGTGCAGACGGCGGTGCCCTGGGCCTTCGAGGCGGACTTCCTCCTCGTACCGGCACGCACCGGCGACGACCGTAGCGTCCTCGCCGTGCTGGCCCGCGGACAGGAGGGGACCGCGCTCGCGCCGCAGGTCTCCACCACCGGCGAGCGGCTGGGCGAACTGCGGCTGGAGTCGGTCCGGGTCGCCGCCCGGGACATGATCACCGCCGACGGCGCCTGGGACCGGCTGCGGGCGCTGCTCACCACCGGCACCTGCGCGCTGGCGCTGGGGCTGGGCGAACGGGTGCTGGACATGACCAGCGCGTACGCCGGGAAGCGGGAGCAGTTCGGGCATCCGATCGCCACGTTCCAGGCCGTGGCCGTACAGGCCGCCGACCGCTATGTCGATCTGCGGGCCATGGAGGTCACCCTGTGGCAGGCCGCCTGGCGGATCGCCTCCGGGGCGCCGGGCGCGCTGCCCGTCGCCGGGGACGTCGCCGTCGCCAAGATCTGGGCCTCCGACGGCGTACGGCGGGTCGTGCAGACCGCTCAGCATCTGCACGGCGGGTTCGGCGCCGACGTCGACTATCCGCTGCACCGCTACCACGCCTGGGCCAAGCACCTGGAACTGTCGCTCGGACCGGCCGCCGCGCACGAGGAGGCACTCGGCGACCTGCTGGCCGCCCACCCCCTCGGCTGAACGACGGTCCGCGGCCGGACCGCTACGGAACCGCCGCACTGCTACGGAGCGACAGGACCTTCAGAGAACCGAGCCGGGCTGTCCGTCGTCCCGGACGACCGGGCGGCCCGCTGCCTGCCAGACCTGCATCCCGCCGTCGACGTTCACCGCGTCGATGCCCTGCTGGACCAGATACATCGTGACCTGCGCCGAACGGCCACCGGAACGGCAGATCACATGGACCCGCCCGTCCTGCGGCGCGGCCTCCGTCAGCTCGCCGTAGCGGGCGACGAACTCGCTGATGGGGATGTGCAGCGCCCCCTCGGCGTGGCCCGTCCGCCACTCGTCGTCCTCACGGACGTCCAGCAGGAAGTCGTCGTCCTTGAGGTCACCGACCCCGACCGTGGGCACACCAGCTCCGAAACTCATGTCCCCGACGCTACCCGACCCGGCTCAGCCGACGAGCTGAGCCAGCTCGCCCTCCTTCTCGGCGACCTCGGCGAGCAGCTTGTCGGCGATCTCGGCCAACAGGGCGTCGGGGTCGTCCGGGGCCATCCGCAGCATGGAGCCAATGGCGCTCTCCTCCAGATCGCGGGCGATCAGCGTGAGCATCTCCTTGCGCCCGGAGAGCCATTCGAGCCGGGCGTACAGCTCCTCGCTGGGCGTCGGACGCCGCTCGGCGGGGGCCGGTCCGGCCGCCCACTCCTCGGCCAGCTCCCGGAGCTGTGCCGTGTCACCGCGGCCGTAGGCGGCGTTGACCCGGGTGATGAACTCCTCGCGCCGGGCCCGCTCGTCCTCCTCCTGCGCCAGGTCCGGGTGGGCCTTGCGGGCCAGCTCGCGGTAGAGCTTGCGGGCCTCCTCGGTGGGCCGCACCCGCTCCGGGGGCCGCACCGTCTGGTCCGTGAGCATCGCCGCGGCCTCCGGGAACAGGCCCTCGCCGTCCATCCAGCCGTGGAACAGCTCCTCGACGCCGGGCATCGGCAGCACCCGGGCCCGTGCCTCCTCCGCCTTGCGCAGATCCTCGGGATCGCCGGTACGGGCGGCCCGGGCCTCGGCTATCTGCGCGTCCAGCTCGTCGAGCCGGGCGTACATCGGGCCGAGTTTCTGGTGGTGGAGCCGCGAGAAGTTCTCGACCTCGACGCGGAAGGTCTCCACCGCTATCTCGAACTCGATCAACGCCTGCTCGGCGGCCCGCACGGCCTGCTCCAGCCGCTCCTCGGGCCGCGGCTGCTCAGCTTCGGGGGTCGTCACCCGACCAGCGTAGGCCACACACCCGCCCACCGGCCCCGCCGATCATGAGCGCGCGCAGTCCGCTGGCGTCCACTCCGCCTCCAGGTCCCGGCAGACCACGACGAGGGTGCCCGGACGGCAGGCGATCTCGTGGGTGCAGCCGTGGGGGTGCGGAAGGATCTCGTCGAGGACGACGTCACCGAGGTCGTCCAGGGCGCAGGCGCCGAGGACGTCGGCCTGGAAGCGGACGACGCCCCGGTAGCGGACGACCAGGTCCTCGTCGTGCTTCCAGCAGTTGTGGCCGAAGCGGATCTCGACGGTCTCGTCCCCGGTACGACGGACCTCGCCCGGTCTGAGGTCCTTCACGCACCGCCTGCCGCCGAAGGCGTAGTGCCCGGGGTCCGTGGCGAAGGCCCGGGCGCCCGGGGGCAGCCGCTCCGCCAGCCCGGGCAGCACCGCCAGATAGGGCCCGGGGTCCAGGACCCCGGCCGCGCCCCCTGCCTCCGTCGCCGTCCCCGACGACGACACCGCAGCCGAGGACACCGCCGACGACGACACCGCCGCCGCGCCGAGTTCGACGTACCTCACCAGCCGCTCACCCCCTTCACACCCCCGTCTCCGCCGCGATCCGCCCCGCCTTGATCCCCTTCTCCAGGTCCGCGTGGTCGGACTCGGTGAGATCGGCGTAGGCGACGGCGAACGTGGCGATCGCCTCGTCGAGTTCGTCGCTCTTGCCGCAGTAGCCGGCGATCAGCCGCGGGTCCGCGCTGTGGGAGTGGGCCCGCGCCAGGAGCGCACCGGTCATCCGCCCGTAGTCGTCGATCTGGTCGGCGGCGAGCGCGGCCGGGTCGACACTGCCCTTGCGGTTACGGAACTGCCGCACCTGATAAGGGAGTCCGGCGACGGTCGTCCAGCCCAGCAGGACGTCACTGACGACCTGCATCCGCTTCTGGCCCAGCACCACCCGGCGCCCCTCGTGCCCGGCCTCCGGGGTCTCGAACCCGGCCGTCGCCAGATGCGGGACCAGGGCCGACGCGCGGGCCTCCTTCACCTGGAGCACCAGCGGCTCACCGCGGTGGTCCAGCAGCAGCACGACGTACGAGCGCGTGCCCACGCTGCCCGTGCCGACGATACGGAAGGCGACGTCGTGCACCGCGTGCCGGGCCAGCAGGGGGTGACGGTCCTCGGAGAGCGTGGTCAGGTACTCCTCCAGGGACGCGGCCACCGCCGCCGCCTCCGCGTCGGGCACCCGGCGCAGCACCGGCAGCGCGTCCACGAAACGGCGGCCGCCGCCCTCGGCCGGCTCGGTCGACTTCGCGGCGAACCGCCCGCTCGTGTTGGCCCGCGCCTTCTCCGAGACCCGCTGCAAGGTGCCCACCAGGTCATGGGCGTCGGCGTGGGAGACCAGCTCCTCGTCGGCGATCGCGTTCCACGCGTCCAGGGCCGGGAGCCTGGCCAGCAGCCGCATCGTGTGCCGGTAGGAGGCGGCCGCGCCGAGGGCCGCCGCACGGCAGGTGTCCTCGTCGGCGCCGGCCACCCGGCCGGCGAGGACGAGCGAGGCGGCGAGCCGCTTGAGGTCCCACTCCCAGGGCCCCTCGACGGTCTCGTCGAAGTCGTTCAGGTCGATGACCAGACCGCCCCGCGCGTCCCCGTACAGACCGAAGTTGGCCGCGTGCGCGTCACCGCAGATCTGCGCGCGGATCCGGGTCATCGGGGTGCGGGCCAGGTCATGGCCCATCAGTCCGGCCGCGCCGCGCAGGAAGGCGAAGGGGGTCGCCGCCATCCGGCCGACCCGTATCGGCGTCAGCTCGGGGAGCCGGCCGCGGCTGGACTCCTCGACCGCGGCCACCGCGTCCGGGCGGGCGGCGTCCAGGTCGAGCGCGGCGTGCGCGGCCCTCGGCACACCGGTGCGCAGGGCCTTGCCCTCCGCCTTGGGCGACCCCGCCGAGGGCCACTCCGCGAACCCCCTGACCTTGGGCAACCTGCCCGCCCCGCCCGTCACTTCTCCGCCGGCCCCGGTCACAGCGACCGCCTCCCCCGCACAAGTACGTCGATCAATTCGTGCCGACCGTACCGCCCGGGGCCCGAAAGGCGTCAGCCCCTGTGGACAACTCCCACCCTGTGGACAACCCCATCACCCGACCCGCCCCACAAGCCACGAGCCCCCACGGGATGCACCCCACCTGCCGAACCCGGCCCCCGCCAAGCGCACCCACCTGCCGAACCCGGCCCCCACCAAGCGCACCCGCCCGCCAGACGCCCCCGCCTGCCGGACCCGGCACACCCGCCAGGCACACCCACTTGCCGGACCCGCCCCCCGCCAGACACACCCGCCAGGCACAGCCACTTGCCGGACTCGCCCCCCGCCCGGCTCAGCCCCCACCCAGCTCAGAGACCCCCAGGCGCAACCCACAACCGCCCGCAAGCATCAGCCCCACCCGGCTCAGCCCCCCGGCCACAACGCCCGCCAGCCTCAACCCTCCTGGCTGAGCCCTCCCCCTCCCCCCTCCCCCCAGACACAGCCGCCCCCAAGCCCAACCGCCCACCAGCCTCAAGCCCCCGCCATCTCCATCTCCATCTCCATCCCCATCTCCCTCAGCGTGATGACCCCGGAGAACACGCACAGATCGTTCTGCACCAGCGACACCACCGCCCGAGTCGTCCCCGAGTCGGGGGAGTCGAGCAGACCGGCGTGGATCCAGCACTCCGCGTCGAGTTCGCAGTAGCGGGTGAAGAGGGTGTCCATGCCGACCGCCACGACCGGCCGCGGATGGGCCACCGCCTGCGCCGCCTGGCGGGCCGCCTCCAGCAGCAGCATGCCCGGCGCGTGGTCCACCGGATGGTCGAAGAGCACCGGGTGCCGCAGATCGACCCGCAGCCGGCTGCGCCCCGGCACGTCCGACGCCGCGAGGACGACATCGGCCGGGTGCTCGCGCCCCACGCGCGCGTGATCCACCGGCGGGGCCGGGGGCAGCGCGCGGGCGGTGGCCCCGGCGAGGTCGGCGTAGGGGCCGCGGATCCGCTCGTAGAGGGCCGGGGGGTGGTTGGCGAAGCGGGTGCGGACGGTGCCCACGCGCGTGCCGTCCCGCACGATCTCGACCTGGAGGTTCATCGACGCCAGCCGGCCGGCCCGGCGTACGACGTCCCGGCAGGCCACACGCAGCTCGATCTCGGTGTCGTCCTCGCCGACCGCCAGTGCGGCGGGCGTGAGGGCATAGTTCAGACTGCTCCACGACTGACGGTGGCCGAAGGGCGCGCCAAAGCCGGCGTGGCTGAGCAGCGGCACCGCCTGGCGGACCGTCTCGGCGAGCAGAAGAGGGTCGTGCAGGCCATGACGGGAGGTGTAGAAGCCGTGGCTCCGCGGCCAGTCGGCCCTGATCCGGTAGGTGTCGTCCCCCGTGGCCCACGCCTCCCTGAGGAGGACCTCCGACGCCTCCACCTTGTGCACGTACGCGGCCGTGACCGGAATCCCGGCCGTGGCGTCGGGCGTGAGTCGAACAGCGGCCTCGTCGGCCATATCTGCGGCCATATCTGCGGCCATGGCAATAGCGGACACGCGGACCTTCCCCCCTAGGTGACCCACCCCGGCCACGGTCAGGAGGCCGGGGATCCACCAAACATAAAGAGCGCTCGGTTCCGCATGACCATGGCCCGGCAAAGAGATAGCCAATACACTGCCAAGGCGGCGGCCGTCGACGTTCCTCCGGACCCGCGCACGACCTCACATTCCTCAAGGACATCAGGGAAGCCTCTGGACAGAACACCCATACAGGGAGAATATAACGATCGTTCTGTTTTTGGAGGGGCAATGAGACAGCTCAAGCAGCAACGGGCCGTGGAGACCCGCGAGGCGATCCTGCACGCGGCGGCGGCCGTCTTCGACGAACTGGGCTACGCCGGGGCCAGCATCAACCGCATCCTGGAGCGCTCCGGCACCACCGCCGGCGCCCTCTACTTCCACTTCGGGTCCAAGGAGACCCTGGCCCGCGCGGTCATGCAGGCCCAGTCCGAGACCATCGTCCCGCTGCTGACCTCCGAAGGGCTCCAGCGGCTGGTCGACATCACCATGATCTGGTCGCACCAGCTCCAGACCAGCACCCTGCTGCGGGCCGGCGTCCGGCTGACCACGGAACAGAGCGCGTTCGGCATGGAGGACGCGGCCCGCCCGTACGAGGAGTGGGCGACGATCATGCAGGAGTGCCTGGTCACCGCCGAGGCGCGGGGCGAGCTCCAGGCCGGGGTCGACCCGGCGGAACTGGCCGAACTCGTCGTCGAGACCTGTACCGGCATGCAGCTCTTCGCCGCCGCCGCGACCGGCCGCGCGGATCTGCCGCAGCGCGCGGTGCGCATGTGGAAACTGCTGCTCCCGGGCGTCGCCGTCCCCGCCATAGCCATCCGCGTCAAGATCGATCCGGAGCGCGGGCGGGCCGCCGTCTATGGCACCCTTCCGGAAGCAAGTCCGACCGCTTGACCGGCCCCGCGCACCGGACGCGCCCCTCGGCTCCCCGGTGACCCGCGGCACGGGCGGATCCGGCGACCGCCGAGGGCGGCGTCGCCGAGGACCACCGCCGACGCCTGCCCAGGGCAACGACGCACGGGCACACGCCGACCGCACCGACAGGTGCGCACGGCCGTTCGCGAGGCCCGTACGTCAGGCACGCTCTCGGGAGGGAACATGGGGGAATTCACCAAGCTGCGGCTCGCCGCGCTCAACATCGACGGGGTGCTGCTGAACGACACGTTCAGCCCGGTCATCCACCACTTCGTGGTCAGCAGGGGCGGGGAGTACACCGCCGAGACGGAACGTTCCATCTTCTCGCAGCCGCAGCACATCGCGGGCCTGCGCATGGCGGAGGCGATCGGCGGCGGCCTCACCGGCGAACAGGCCCTGGCCGCCTACTTCGAGGACCGCGACCGCCATCTCGCCGACCACCCCGTGACGGTGACCGACGGCGCGGTCGAACTGCTGCGCCTCCTTCGTCACTTGGGCCTGCGCACGGTCTGCTACGGCGGTCTGGCGAAGGACCACTTCGACCGCTTCCTCGGCGAGCACGCCGGCCTCTTCGACGGCCCCGGTTACGTCTGCACCAACGACATCCGGCCCGGCATCCACGAGATCACCGCGGACGTCTTCGGCCTGGAGCACGACGAGGCGGTCTTCGTCGACGACGTGGCCCGCGTCGCCGAGTCCGCGCGCGCCCTGGGCACCCCGTTCATCGGCCTGCCCAGCTCCTTCCCCCACGGCTTCCAGCGCCGACTGATGCGGGAGGCAGGGGTGCGCCACCTCGTGGACCGCCTCGACCTGATCGACGAGGACCTGCTGCGGCGGATCGACGCCGAGGCCGCCGCCGGCACCACCTGGGAGGTCTGACGTGCTGAACGGCAGAGTCGCGATGATCACCGGCGCCTCCAGCGGCATCGGGGCCGCCGCCGCCCGGCAGTTCGCCGCCGAGGGCGCGGCCGTCGTCCTCATGGCCCGGCGCGCGGAACCCCTCGAAGCACTCGCCCGGGAGATCCGCGCCGGGGGCGGCCGCGCCCTCGCCGTGCCCGGGGACGTGGCCGAGGGCAAGGACGTGGCCCAGGCGGTCGGCCGGGCCGTCGAGACCTTCGGCCACCTCGACGCCGCCTTCAACAACGCCGGTTACGCCACCGCGGGCGTCCCGCTGCACGAGATCGACGACGAGACGTACGACCGCACCCTCGACGTCAACGTGCGCGGGGTGTGGAACTGCCTGCGCCACCAGATACCCGCCATGCTCGCCTCCGGCCGCGGCGGCGCCGTCGTCAACACCTCCAGCGTGGCGGGCACCGCGGCCACCGGCGCCTCGGCCGCCTACGTGGCCGCCAAGCACGCGGTCATCGGCCTGACCAAGGCGGCCGCCGCGGACTACGGCGACCAGGGCATCCGCGTCAACGCGCTGGTCGTGGGCGCCACCCGGACCGAGATGATGGTGCAGGTCCTCCAGCAGGCACCGGAGCTGGAGGAGACCTTCGCCGCGGCCGCGATCCAGCGGCGCATGGCCGATCCGGTGGAGGTGGCCCGGGCCGCCGCCTGGCTGTGCAGCGACCGCTCCTCGTTCGTCACGGGAGCGGCCGTACCGGTGGACGGCGGGGCGACCGCCACGCACTGACCCGGGGAGCCGCCCCCTGAAGGTCAGAAAAATAAAGAACGATCGCTTTGAAATATGGCCCTGCGCTCGTATACCTTCCTGACGGACCCACCTTCCTGGCGGACCCACGGAAGGAGTGCGACGGTGCAGGTCAGGGCGGCGCGCACCCGCGAAGCCATCATCCGCGGGGCCGCCGAGTGCATCGACGCCCAGGGCTACCGGGGGGCCAGCCTCGCCGCCATCTGCCGGTCGAGCGCGGTCTCCGTCGGGGCCCTGGTCTTCCACTTCCGCGACAAGAGCGGCCTGGCCGAGGCCGTCGTGGAGGCCGGCTCGGCGACCGCGAGAGCCGTCGCCGAGGCGGCCGCCCGGGAGGACGACTCCCCGCTGCACGCCGTGGGAACCCTGCTGTGCGCGCTCACCGTGCTGCTTCGCGAGGACGTCGTGGTCCGGGCCGGCGCCCTGCTGGCCCGGGAACGGCCGGACATCGCCGCACGCTGGCACGAGGCGTGGACACCACGGCTCACCGCGCTCGTCGCCCAGGCCGACATCCGCGGCGAACTCGCTCCCGGGGCGGAACCCGGCCTGGTCACGGCACTGGCGGACCATCTGCTGACGGCAGCCGAGTCCCGCCGCCCGGGGCGGCGCCCCGACCTCGACCCCGACCCCGACTCCGACCCCGGGCAGGAGATCACCCGCCTGTGGGCCCTGGTCCAGCACGGCATCGCGCGCCGCAGCACCTGAGCAGGGTGCCAAAACAAAACGAGTGCTCTATATTTTTCAAGGATGGCCGGTCCCGATCCGGACCGGCATCCAAGGGGGAACAGACATGAGCACCGTGATCCACCCGGCCCGCGACCCGCGACTCGACGCACGCCACGGCACACTCCATGGCACACGGCACGGCATACGACCCGACCCACGCACGCGGCAGCGCCGTGACGAGGTGCGCAGAAGCAGGGAAGAGCTGCTGGAGACGCTCTTCTCCTCGCTCAGCAGAAGGGACCAGCGGGTGCGCGGCGAGCACTATCTGCGCGGTCTGCTGCTGGCCGACGGCCGCAAGTCCGTCCGCAACATCGCCCTCTCGCTCGGCCTGCCGGACGAGGAACAGCGGCTGCACCACTTCATCAGCGGTTCGACCTGGGACTGGGCGCCCATGCGCGCCGCGCACGCCGGGTTCCTGGAGCGGGTGCGCCCGCCGCGGGCATGGGTGCTGCACGCCGTGACGATCCCCAAGGCGGGCGAACACACCGTCGGGGTGGACCGTTTCGCCGACACCCGTGCGGGCCGGACCGTCAGCGGGCAGCGGGCGTTCGCCGCCTGGTACGCCTCCGCCGGCTTCAGCGCCCCCGTCAACTGGCGGCTGTTCATGCCCCGCCACTGGATGGAGGACGCCGAACTGCGCACCCGGGCCGAGATCCCGCCCGCCCTGTCCTACGAGCCCGTCGAACAGTGCGGCCCCGCCGCCGTCCTGGAGGCGGCCCGCGACTGGCAACTCCCGCCCCGGCCGGTGCTGATGGACCTGCGCGGCGGCACCGACTGGCAGTCGGCGCATCGTTTCCTCACCGCCGGGCTGCCCGTCCTGGCCCGCACCTCGGCGACCGACCGGTTCGTGCCGGACGACGCCCCGGCGCCTGGCTCGACTCCCGCCTCAGCACCGGCCGCGAGCATCCTCGACTCCGTACGGTCGGCCCGGCGCGAAGTCGAGTGGGCGGACCCGGGCAACCGCGGCCTGACCCACACCTCCTGGGTGACCGCCGTACGGGTCCGGCTGCCCTACGACCGACAGGGCGCCCGTCGACCGGATGTCCACCGTCCGCTGCTGCTCCTCGGCGAATGGCACCCCGGCCAGCGCACCCCGGCGCAGATCTGGGTCACCGACCTGGTCGACGCGGCGCCGGACGAGCTGGTGCGGCTGACGAAACTCACCCGCAGGGTGGCCCTGGACCAGAACCTCGGGGCCGGCCGGACGGGCACCCGGGACTTCGTCGGACGCTCCTTCTGCGGCTGGCACCGCCATATGACACTCGCCTCGGCGGCCCACACCATGCGCCTGCTGGGCAGCGCGGCGGCCTGACCGACCGAGGCGACGAGCAAGGCACCCCGGGCGCCTAGAGGGTGGACGACACGCCCGCGCCCAGCTCCAGTTCCGGCGCCTCAGGAGCGCCGGGCAGGACGGTCCAGCCGCGCAGCCGCGCCCGCTCGTCGAGCCGTGGGTCACCGGACACCACGACCGGTGTGCCCACGGCTTCGAGGATCGGCAGGTCGGAGAGATGGTCGCCGTAGGAGAAGCAGTCGGCGAGGTCGGCGCCGTGGACCGAGGCGGCCAGGCGCGCCGCCTCGGCCTTGACCGGGCCGATCATCGGTTCGCGCGACAGGCGCCCGGTGTACCGCCCGTCGGTGATCTCGGGCAGCGTGGCCCAGACGTCGGTCACCCCGAGGTGCTCGGCGAGCGGCCAGAGCACCGCGGGGAAGGACCCCGAGACGAGGACGACGGTCTCCCCGCGCGCGACGTGCCCGCGCAGGGCGTCCACCGCGCTCGGGTTGAGCAGACCGCCCCGCACCAGCTCCGCCTCGAACCAGGCCCGGCCGAGCCGGGTCACGGTCGCCGCGTCGGCGTCACGGAAGTTGGTGAAGTAGGCCCGGTTCGTGGCCTCGCGGGGCACCCCCACGGCGGTCATCGCCTTCAGCTCCTGGCGCCGCTGCTCGTACACCCGGGGGCCGTGGCCCTGGGCGGCGAGGTAGTAGCGCAGGAAACGGAAGAGCGTGGTGGCCGTGGTGAGGGTGCCGTCGACGTCGAAGAAGGCGAGGCGTCGGGGACCGGGGGCGGGGCGGCTCATGGTCTCTCCTGGGGAGGAAGGTGCGGGTCAGCCCTGGATGCCCTTGGACCTGAGCAGCTCCGCGGTGCCGGCGACGGTGGCGGCCTCCTGGAGTTCGTGGTCCTCGACGTCGACGTCGAAACGGCGCGAGAGGGCCACGGCGAACTCGACGAGGACCAGGGAGTCGAACTCCATGCTCTCGAAGTCGGTGTCGACGTCGATGTCCTCCGGGACCTCGTAGTCGGTGCGCAGGATGTCGAGCAGGACGTCGGCCAGGGGCAGCGTGGACGTGGTCATGAGGGATCGTCGCCTTTCTGGGCGTGGGGAGGAGGAGAAAAGGGGTACGGCTGGTCAGGCGGGAACGATGTCCGGCCAGGTCAGCGCGACGGACCCCCAGGTGAGGCCGCCGCCGAACGCGGTCAGCAGGACCCGGGCGCCGGGCCGCAGGGAGCCGTCCGCGGCCGCGTCGGCGAGGGCCAGCGGAATGGAGGCCGCGGAGGTGTTGCCGACCTTGTCGAGGTTGATGACCGCGCGTTCCTCGGGGATGCCGAGGCCGCGGGCCACCGAGTTGAGGATGCGGACGTTGGCCTGATGGCCCACCAGCCAGTCGACCTGGTCGGCGCTCCAGCCCAGCCGGTCGAGGACGGTCCGCGAGGACTCCGTCATCCGGTTGACGGCCTGGGTGAAGACCTTCTTGCCCTGCATCGTGAAGTACTGCTCGTCGTCCGCCGGGACCGGTGTGGTGGCGCGCTGGCGCGAACCGCCGGCCGGGATCGTGATCAGGTTCCGGCCGGTGCCGTCGGACCCGAGGTCCATGTCGAGCAGCAGCCCGTTCCCGTCGCCCTCGTCGGCGGGCACCGCGGAGAGCACGACCGCCCCGGCGCCGTCGCCGAAGATCACGTTGGTGGTGCGGTCGGCGGGGTTGAGGATGGTGGAGTAGGTCTCGGCCCCGATGACCAGGGCTCGCTTCGCCAGGCCCGTGTGGATGTGGGCCGAGGCGGCCGCGAGCGCGTAGAGGAACCCGGAGCACACCGCGGCGATGTCGTAGGCCGGCACATGGCCGAGACCGAGCCGGGAGGCCACGTCGGGGGCGGTCGCGGGGCAGGGGTTGTCGGGGGTGGTGGTGGCCAGGACGACCAGGTCGACCGCGCCGGTCCCGGGCTCCAGACCGGCGGACTTGAGGGCGCGGTGCCCGGCCTCGACGGCGAGGTCACCGGTGGCGACCCCGGGCCCGGCCCAGTGCCGGTTCTTGATGCCGGTACGGCTGGTGATCCACTCGTCGGTGGTGTCGAGACGGGCGCAGAGGGTCTCGTTGGAGATGCGCTGCGGCGGCAGATAGCTGCCCAGGCCGACCAGCGCGACGGCTGTGTTGTCCACGGTGATCGCTTCCTGAAGGGTCGGCGGCTGGGCTCAGGGCAGCAGATGGGCGACGTCGCAGCTCATCCGCAGGTCCCCGAGGGACGCGGTGATCCGCGCGGTGCGCCAGGTGCCCTCGGCGGTGGGCAGAGCGTTGCTCCGCCCCAGCAGGACCCGGAAACGGCCGTCGGAGCCGGACGCGCCGTCCGGCACGGGGGTGACCTCGATCGAAGTCCGCCGCATCCACAGCGTGTTGGAGCCGGCCCGCGTCAGATCGTCCAGCTCGTAGAGCAGCACCTGCCCGAGCTGGAGCGCGCAGACGAACAGGTCGACCGCCGTGGGCGCCTGTCCCTTCGGCACGTCCTGGCCGTCCACGAGGGTGAGCCGGGCGTCGGCCGTCCCGGCGGAGGCGTCCGCGACGACGTCCTCCAGGAACTGGGCGCGCTCGTGGTGGGAGACCCCGAACGGGGCGTGGTTCCAGAGCCCGTCCAGCTCGGCCGAGTCACCGTAGCGACCCTCCGCCCGGTGCTCGACACCCGTGGGGTGCTCGGCCTCGACCTGCACGCTCATCGCGCCGATCGTGCAGTCCATGGTGGTCGTGGACAGGCCGCGGGACTCGGCGGATACGACAGCCGAACGGAACCGGGCGGACACCGGGAACCGTTCCAGACCCTCCTCGTCGGGAGCGTTGCCCGCCTTGATGCGCACCCCGCGGACCCGGAAGCGCGCGTCGGCACCGAGCCGCCGCGCGTGCGCGACGTACAGCCCGGTGAGCCGGGCGGCCAGGATCATCCCGTCGAGCGTCGACAGATGCGGCCGCTGAAGGGTCTCGCCCTTGCGCGACCAGGTGTCGGGCAGATGGATCCCGGCGGTGGCGTGCACCTGCCCCTTCGTACCGGACCCGCCAGGCGCACCGGGCGCACCGGGCGCATCCTCCGGTACGACGGTGATGTCGGCCAGCGAGTAGCCCACCCGCTTGAAGCCCTCCCCGAAGAACCGCCCCTGGCGGTCCCCGAGGACGTCGTCGACGCTGTCGAGTCGAAGTCCCTGTATGAGGCCGTCGGCCTGCATGAAATCCTCCCCCTTCGGATTCGATGACCGCCGTCCGCGCCGGCCCGGACAAGCCGGCGCGGACGGCGGGACTGCTCAGTGACCGGCGAGCTGCGCCTGCGCGGAGAAGACGCCGTGGTGGAAGTACAGGCGCGCCTCGGCGATCAGACCCTCGTCATCGAGGCGGAACACCGAGATGCCGGACCAGTTGACGGGGTTGCCGTCGGTGGTGACGACGGCGCCGCGCCAGGACACCGCGGTCTCGCCGCCGGTGGTGTACGCCTCGATCGGGGTGATGCCGATGAACGGGTCGAACAGCGGGATCACCTTGCGCAGCTTGGCGAGGATCGCCTCACGGCCGCGGATCGGCTCGCTGCCGACCGGGTCGTGGAAGAGCGCGTCCTCGGCGAACCCGGCACCCCACAGCTCGGCGTCGGCGGCCAGCGAACCGGCGTAGAACTGGTGAACTGCCTTGGGCATGGCGGGAAACGACATGTGCTTCTCTCTTTCGGTAAATGCGCTGATAAAACGGGGTCGCCGAGATCAGGCGGTGAACGCCTCGTGGATCGCGTAGCTGTCCTCGTACATGTGGTAGCGGGCGATACGGCCGTCCACGACCGTGAAGTGCAGCGCGTACCTGTTGCGGAACTTCTTCCTGGTGGCGGTCACTTCGAAGACGCAGTCGGCGATGACGACGGCGTCCTCGCCCTGACCGATCCGCGTGGTGATCTCGAACGACTCGGGCCCGCTGAGGAGTTGCGGGAAGAGCCCGAAGAACTCGGCGATCTCGGCCTTGGTGGAACGGGAGCCGGCCCAGGGCACGTTCGGGGCGCCGGAGACCCGGAAGTCGACGGTGTCGGCGAACTGCCCGAGGAGCGCCTCGGAGTCCCCGGCACCGAACGCGGCGAAGAACGCGTCCACGGTCTCATCGGTGGTGCGGGCAGCGGCGGTTGTGGTCACGCGGATCCCAACTCTCTTGGTCTGTAAGGGATGTTCTGTGCAGAGATGGCCAAAGTCGTTCTCACAGGCGGCCCGAGGCAGGCTTCCCCAGCACCCGCGCCACCCGCCGGTCCGGCCGGACGAGGAGACCGCGAGCGCCCTCGGGCACGGTGACCCGGTCACCGGCGGGCGCCGCGACCCGGCGCACCTCACGCACCGGAGGCAGCGCGGCACCGCTCTCGATCGCCACGAGATCCTCGGGAGGCGCCCCGTCGAACCACAGCAGCGTCGACGCGTCCGCCCGGTCGTGGGGGTCGAGGAAGGGAAGGAGCCGCCCGTCGGCGCGGATCCGGGCAGGCACCCGCGCCCCGACCCCCAACTCATAGCGACCGCCGGCGCGCCAGTTCTCCTCGCCGGGATAGAGCTGGCTCCAGCACAGCGCCAGTTCGTCCAGCTCCCGCTGAACGGCCGGCCGGGAATGCTCGTCGACCGAGCGGATCCGCTCGATCAGCGGCGCCAGGAATGTCGTACGGCCGACCTTGGCGGAGAATTCACGACGTTCCGGATCATATCCCAGAAGAAGATCCGGATCGTCGTTCTTCAGGGCCGCGAGAATTCGCCAGGAAAGCGCGACGGCATCACCGATACCGAGATTGAGACCCTGCCCGCCGGCCGGGGTGTTGAGATGCGCGGCATCCCCGGCCAGCGCGACCCGGCCGGTCACCAGACGGTCGGCGACCCTCAGGTCCACCGAGTAGTGGCTGGTGCGCACGGCCTCCGCGAGCCGCAGCCGGCTGCCGAAACCGAGCGTCTCGACAGCCTCGGCGATCGTGCTCCACGGCACCTCGGCACCACGTTCCAGAGCCAGCCCGGCCACCGCGGGACCGGCGACGAGCACCTGGTCACCGGGGATCGGCATCATCGTGACCATGCCCTGCTCGCCGACGTGCACGCCGACCTCGTCGCGGCCCACCAGCTCCTCGGGCACGCCCTCGACGAGCAGATAGCTCGTGGTCAGACTGCGGCCGGTCATGGCCACGCCCAGGGACTCCCGTACGGCGCTGCGCGGCCCGTCGGCGCCGACCAGATACGCACAGCGGACGTCCTCACGGCCGTCGAAACGGACGGTCGCCCCGGAATCCGTCACCTCGTGGGAAAGATATCCGACACCCCGCTCGATATGGGCACCGTATTCCAGCGCGTATTTCTCCAGGAGTCCTTCGAGGACGGGCTGCGGAAGATTCCGGTAGCCGTCGAGATGAGAGTCCATCCCGGTCATCTCGGCGGTGAATTCCGCCCCGCCGCTGACGCGGAAGGCGAATCGTTCCAGCGGAATGCTGCGGGCCACCACGTCGTCCAGCAGCCCGAGGGCGTCGAGCAGTTCCAGGGTCGGCGCGTGCAGCACGACCGCCTTGGGACGGTCCCCGCGGTGCGGCCGGCGTTCGGCGACCAGGACCCGCGCCCCGGCCCGGGCGAGCAGCCCGGCCGTCACCAGCCCGGTGGGGCCACCGCCGACCACGACGACGTCGTAGTTCTCCATGCCTTCTCCCGTATCTCCGTAAGCGGCCGGGCCGCGGGCTAGGACGCCGACCCGACGGTCTTGGGGTCGTCGCTGGCGGCAGCCGTGACCTCGACAGGCTCCGGCTTGGTGAAGAAACGGCCCAGCAGATTCGGGTTGGCGACCAGGACGATCGCCGCGCAGACCAGCACACCGCCGAGCAACTGCGGCAGGGTGAGCCGCTCCCCGACCGCCACCCAGCCGAGGATGGCCGCGGTGACCGGGTTCATCAGGGGCAGCGGCGCGGACTGCGAGACCGGCAGCCGCTGGACGCCGGAGAGGAAGAGGGCGAAGCCGAGCGCGCCGACCACGAACGCGGCCCAGGCGAGACCGAACAGCTCCTTGCCGCTGAAGCTCGGCGGCGCGCCCTCGAAGAGGAAGGCCAGGGGCAGCAGGAAGACGGCCGCGCCGAGCAGGGTCCAGCCCGCGGTGGTGAGGCTGTGCACGCCCTCCGGACGCCCCCACTTACGGGCCAGGACGCTGCCGATGCCCATGCTGGAGGCGCTGCCGACACCGGCCAGGACGCCGATCGCGTCCAGGGACGCCGAGCTGCGCAGCACGAGCAGCGCGACCCCGATCACCCCGACCACACAGGCGATGTAGTGGTGCGGCCGGATCTTCTCCTTGAGGACCACCGACGCGACGGCGATGGCCACCAGGCTCGACGTCGAGTTGAGGGTGGCCGCCACACCGCCGGGCAGCCGCTGCGCGGAGATCAGCAGGAACACGGTGAACAGGCCCATGTTGAGCATGCCGAGCACCAGCGACTTCCACCACCAGGAGCCGCGGGGCAGGGCGGGGCGGATCGCCAGCAGCAGCAGACCGGCGGGCAGCACCCGCAGGAAGCCGTCCCAGTAGGGCGTCGGCGGCAGGTAGTGGGCGGCGACGTAGAAGAGGGTGCCGCCGATGGCCGGTCCGAGCGCGGTGCGGACGAGTAGTGCTGAGTTCTTCATCTGGGGGGCTCCAGGGGAGGGGCGTGGCCGCCCTCGTGGCGGAGGGGAGGGTGGGGGTCAGGCGGTGAGGCCGAGGGCGGCGCGGCCGGCCAGGACGACGGCGGTGTGCCGGGCGACGCGCTCACCGAGGTGCTCGGCGGTCGCGATGTCCGCCTTGGAGACGCCGTCCGCGGGGAGGTCGGCGGGGGTGGAGGCGGCGGCGCCGTTGAAGTAGCCCAGCCGGTTGAGGTCGTTCTCCGACTCGGCGCTGGTGTGCCAGCCCGGGTGCAGGCCCAGGTTCACCCAGTTCATCTGGTGCTGGGCGGCGAGCGTCGCGAAGTAGGCCAGCGTCGAGTGCTTGTCGCCCGCCTTGCAGGCCGCGTTGGTGAAGCCCGCGCCGAGCTTGTCGCGCCAGGCGGCCGACGCCCACCGCTTGCTCGTGGACTCCGCGAAGACATGGAACTTGCCGGCGGCCGACCCCATGTAGGTCGGCGAACCGAACACGATGGCGTCGGCCTCGTCCAGCAGCCGCCACTGCTCGTCCGTGATCGAGTCGACGGACACAAGGGCCACTTCGGCACCGGCCTCGACGGCGCCGCGCTCCACGGCACGGGCGAGCACGTCGGTGTGACCGAACCCGGAGTAGTAGGCGATGACGACGGACGGCTTCTTGGACATGGGAACCTCCAGGGACACGAAGGAAACGACAGACGAAATGAGTTCGCCGGAAGGGAAGTTGAGGCGAAGGCTCAGGCAGCGGCCGCGGCGGCGGCGGTGACGCGCTCGGTCTCCAGCCGGAAGTCCTGCGCCGCGTAGTCCTCGCGGGCCAGCGCGATCGCCTCGTCCATGCTCATCACGGGTGTGAGGCCGAAGAGTTCGCAGATCCGCGTCAGCCGCTCCGGCATCGTGCCCCGCACGATGTGGTACGGGATCTCCAGCTCGTCGAGCGTCTCGAGGAGCTTCTTGTCGATCGTGGCCCGGAAGCCCTCGTTCATCGGCCGGTGCCCGTCGGCGGCGATCGGCAGCTCGTGCTCCAGGTGCACGTAGGCGTCGTAGGTGCTCTTCACATGGGCCTTCAGGGCGATGGCGTACTGGTCGACCACCTTGGCGAAGAACTCCATCTCCTCCTCCCGTACGGCGACGAGCCCGCCCGCGTTCTCCGCGGTGGCGTTGGGGTTCATGCCGTGCATGACCCGCCCGGCGCCGTACAGCCACTCCTGGAGCGAGGAGCCGTCGGAGATGAAGTGGTCGCCGAGCAGGGCCTCTTGGACCGCGCGGCCGGTGTGGCGGCGCAGCATGAGCTGGAGGAACTCGGCCGGCGTGACCTGCGAGAGGGCCTTGCCGGGCACGGCCTCGGGGAGGATCTCGCGGATCGTGCGGGCCAGGGTGCGCGGGACGCCGGTGTAGCGGGACAACGTCATGACCGTGGAGGTCTTGCCGGCCGAGTACGTACCTGAGATAGCGATCTTCACGCCCTGATGGCCTTTCGGTGAGGACAGGTCGGCGCCATCCAACCTGTTGGTTGGTGAAACCCTTGCATATGCATCGAACGAGCGTCAACCAACCGGTTGACTGGCAATAAGGTGGGTCCCATGGCAGGAAGCACCGAGGAGACCAAGCGCCGACTGCTGGACGCCGCGCGAGTGGAGTTCAGCGGCTACGGCATCGCCGGAGCCCGGGTGAACCGCATCGCGGAGCGCGCCGGCGTCAACAAGGAACGCATCTACGGCCACTTCCAGAGCAAGGAAGGGCTGTTCAGGGCGGTCATCGCCGAGGCGATGGCCGAACTGGTCCGGGAGGTACGCCCGGGCGAGGGGTCAGTCGGCGACTACGTGGGCCGCGTCTTCGACTATCACCGCAGCGATCCCACCCTGCTGCGGCTGCTCATGTTCGAAGGACTCCAGGAGGGATACGTCGGCACCCACGACGCCTCCGAGCGGACGTCCTGGTACGCGGACGCCGCCAAGTCCCTGGCCTCGGCGACCGACCGCCCCGAGGACGAGGCCGGACGCCTGCTGCTGACACTGATCGGACTGGGCGCCTGGCCCATGGCCATGCCCCACCTCAGCCGGCTCTGCCAGGAGGCCACCGGCGAGACCGAGGACCTGACCTCGCTCAGGGACTTCATCGTCACCTTCGCGGAACGCGGCGCGAGTACCCCACCCGCCTGACTCCCCCAAGTCCCCTTTCGTCACCCTCCGACACGCAACACACTCGACGGTAATCAGCCCCCCACACCCCACGCAACCATTCCCCGCCCTACCTGACGGACTCCCACCACGATCCCCACCCCACCCCCAGAACAGGCCCTTCACAGCAAGCCAACACCCCCGACCACCCCCTCCCCACCACCACATCCCAGCCACAACCCGAGCCTGGGCGCCCCCACACCCAGGCCCACACTCACTCGCCAACAACTACTCAAAGTGACGGTCAGAGCACAGCGCGATTCCCGGCCGCTCGCCACTCTCCCTCTTCGCTCTTCTTCCCCATCCAGTACTGACAGATCCATCGGGCGAGCACCCCCACCACAACGGCGACGATGATCGCCCCCCAGTCAATGACATGCGGAAGCCCCGGAAAGAAGGCGAAGAAGGCGAGCGCCAGCACAAACCCCGCCACGAACGCGGCATTTTCCACTGACCTCCGTCGTCCCACGCCGGTTTGTTCGCGCCCTTGCTGCTGATCGGCCATAACTAACTCACTTCGTGATGTGGTGGCACTGACTCACCCGACGCACCCCATTGACGTAGAAATGCGCGCACGCCTTTCCATAACGAGGCAACGTCTGCGGAGAGTTGTTCCTCATCGGATCAATCTTGCACTCAGGGTGCTCGGTGTTGGCGTACGTGAAGTCGATCCGCCAGTTACAGAATCCGCTGCTCAGAGCACCGACGCAGGCGCAGTCGGCGCCAGCGTTCTCGTAGGTGATCTCCTTGCCGCTGCCTCGGATGATGTGGGTGAACAGGCAGCCGGTCGGCACCTTCATCGTCATGCCGCCCAGGTGTACTGGAAGGTCTGAGCAGGCGTAGACCCGACGGCACCAGCATGCGCCACGGAGGAATTCGCCAACACGAGAGCGCGCCCAGCAGCAAGAGCCGCGAAAAAACTGAACCGGTGCAGCGCGACCATCAGCAACCACCTTCCGGCGGAGCATCTCTTCCGCCCGAAAGAACTCCGCCACCGCAATCACGTTTCTGGTCGAGGAGATGTTTCACCGACGTGAGTGATCAAGGGGTAGTTGCGCTGACCAGGTGATTCGTTTCTTCCACCCACCCGTGTCGAGTCGCAATCAGCTACCTCCGGCAGATCCCACTGCACGCGAAGTCAGACGAATCAGTGCAGTCACATCTGCCGATAACAACCCGCATCCCCACTCCAGCCCGCTGGTTCTGGGCACGGGTCAACTGACCGTGGGGCGCCACAGCTCGTTGGCGTGGCGCCCTTCCCCAAGGCCAAGCTCATGGAGACGACGACATCACCTGCGTTCACCATGCCCCAGCCCGCGTGGCAGCCCCCGGGCAGGAAAGACCCCTGCCGCACAGGGAAGTTGATCAAAGATCTACGCGGACATACGGCCAAGCCTCGCGTCGCGCTCATACAGGCGCTCGCGAGCGCGGCCCGTGATCCTGCGCATGCCGCTGCGTGTCTCGTTGATCCGCCGCGAAAGCTCTGACATCACCTGCACGGTTTCACCGAACTGCGTGAACAGTCCGGAGGTGGACGGAGACCACACTCCATCCACCTCGTACTGATCCACGACCGTTCTGCACGTGGCGAGAAGTTCCGCCATCAGGCGATGGAATTCCGCCACATCCCCCTTGGTGAAATCACTGTCGGTCAGCTTGCGGACATTGCGCGGAGTCGGCACATACATGCCACGCACCCCATCTAATAGTTGACCCATAAACGGACGCCCACCTTCGCGGCCCAGCCGGGAAACCCGCCGCCGCACGGCCACTCACGGCTCCGATGCAGGATCGTTCTACGGCCACACAGGCGATGTCAACGATCGTTTTCAGTCGGTAGTCGATCGTTGAAAGCCCCTGCTCATCGCGGCCGGCAAATCGACCCCACCCCCACAATCACGGACGCCATCGATCGTCAATTCGTCCATAAACGATCGTTGAACAGCCGTCGGGAACGTCGATAGGGTGCCATGCGCACACCGATCCGAGCGCCCGCGCACATCGGAGGACCCTGGTGAACCCCGCCCTGCCTCTGTCGGCAACGGTCGAGCGTCTTCAGACGCTGATCCAAGAACGAGGCATCGACCCCGCGGAGTTGCTCGACCCCGCGAGACTGGCCGACAGAACCGCCCTGTCCGAAGACACCGTTCGCGCCTTGCTGCAAGGCGGTGAGCCGCCGTCAGACACGGTCAACGACCGGGTACGCACCCGCATCAAGACGCTCGCCGACGCCCACCTCGACAGGACCGGCGAGCGCATGTCGGACCTCGCCGGCAGCATTTCGCAGCAGTTGGGCGTCTCCGCGTTCTGGGCCCGGAAGGTGTGCTCCGGCGAAAAGGTCCCCAGTGTGGAACTCCTGCACGGCCTGGTGGACTTCTTCGGGGTCGCGGGAGGCGAGGCGTTCTTCACGGCCCCGGCCCCCGAGGCTCTGAACCAGGCCCTGTTGCCCCTTCTCGCCGCAGCCCAGCCGACACCGGACGGACCGCGAGGAGCGGGTGATCCCCTGGTCGAAGTGCTGTGGGGGTACGACGACGTGCGCGGCATCGCCCTGCGACAGGCACGCGATCTTCCGCCAGAGCGATGGAACGTGCTCAGCGCGACGCTGAAGGCCCTGTTGGATCTCGACGACGAAGGACACTGATGAACACGCGACCGAAAGCGATGCGGAAACTCAGTGCCCAACTCGTGGGAAAGATCCGGCCGTCGGCTGAGCAAGAGGAAGAGGATGTCGTCCTCTCGATAGGAAAGGCACTCAGCCAGGTACGCGGCCGCCCGGTCCGGCTGCGCACCGCGGCGTTCCCTCCCGCGACAGCCAGCGGGTTATGGGTGGACCGCGCCGGCCACGACCTGATCGTCTACGAGGAGAACACCGATCCCGAGCACCAGCTTGTGATCATCGGCCACGAGGCATGGCACATGTTCCAGGGCCACGGCAGCACCGGCGCCGGCCACGCCCCAGCCGCGTCCCGCGCGGAAAGGGTGGACAGGGCAGACAGGAACGAGAACGCCCATGCTCTGGCGGAACTCGTGGCCCTCGTCTCCGAGGCGGCAGACACCGACCTCTCTCCCGACGCGCACACGGATGCCGCGCTCCACATCGCCGCCCGCGCCGACGCCCGCGAGATCGACGAGGAGGTCGAGGCGGAACGCTTCGGCTTCCGGTTCGCCACGGACGTGCAGACCGTTCTGGCGGAGACGCGCGCTGCGGTCGATCCACGGAACCTCGCCGGCCGCATCCACGCGTCCATGGCGCATCGCTTCCGCCGAGTCTGAACCGGCTCTCACCGCAAGCACTCTCGAGGGAGGAAGCAGCAAGGTGACGCTTGGCCCCAGCAATCTCGGCTTCTACATCTGCGGGTTCATCCTGTTCCTGGTCTGCGCCCTGAAGATCCCCGCGCTGATCCGCAGACGGGGCGACACGCTGTTACGCGCGGCCTGTCTGTTGCTCTTCGCCGGGGGATGCCAGATGATCCTCGCCGCGCCGGACTCCATCACCACGCTCAACAGGCTCACCGGAATACCCAACGTCGCCGCCCCGACGGTCTACGTGGTGACGACCGCCTTCGCAGGGGCCAGCCTTCTGCTGATCATCAACTGGCGGCCGGGGTCCCCGGAACAGACACGACGGTTCTCCCGTTGGTGTGTGTCGGCCTACAGCGCGGTCGTCGTGGTCATCGTCGTTCTGTTCTGGGCCGGGGATGCTCCCGTGGAACAGGTCACCCTCTTCGACGTCTACTACGCCGAAACGCCCTACATCCGCGAGTTGATCCTGACCTATCTGGTGGCCCAGGGCGTGGCCATGATGGCCGCCAGCATCCTCTGCCGACGGTGGTCCCGGCAGGTCCACGGGTCGCTCCGAGCAGGCCTGCGCATTCTCGCGTCCGCCTACCTGACCATCGTGTGTTACGACGTCCTCAGACTCGTGGCGGTGACCGCCCGGTGGACGGGCCACAACCTGGACTTCCTCGTCGACAAGGTCTCCGTCCTGCTCGCCGCTCCCGTCGCCGTCCTCGGCGCCGTCGGGTTCGCCCTTCCCCTGGTCGGCCCGCGCGTGGCACAAACAGCCCGAGTCGTGCAGCAGTTGAGGCAGCTCACGCCCTTGTGGCGGGCCCTTCGGCACGTGCCCACCCCCGGCGCGATCCGCGCGTCGCAGCCCTGGTGGCGGACGCCGCCGGCCGTGCTCCTCACCGGCCGCAAGACGGCCCTGTACGACGCCATCCTCGCGCTGACCCCCTACTGCGACCCCACCGTCCGTGAGGCCGCCTACCTGGCGGCACTGCGAGGCGGTGACGACGAGCCCCTCGCGGCGGTCACCGCCGACGCGGCCATGATCCTCGTCGCACGCGACCGGCAGCGCACCGATCCCGGACAGCAGCCGCACGACGTGACACGCACACCGGCACGGCGCGTGCAAGACCTGGTCCCCCTGTCCCTGGCGCTCACCTCGCCCACCCTTCCGGACCTTCTGAATCAACTCGGCGCCCTCGAGAAAGCAGCCCATCATGAGTGAGGCCTCGCGCCCCAGCACAGCCCACGCCGTCGTCGTCGGAGGCAGCATGGCCGGCATGCTCGCCGCGGCGGCCGTCAAGGACCACGTCGACAGCGTCGAGATCATCGAGGCTCACGAGATACCCCAGGGATCCGGCCCACGCACCGGCGTCCCCCAAGCCGCGCACATCCACATGCTCCAGACCGGCGGCGCCGAGGCGATCGAGACCCTTCTGCCCGGCAGCGTCGAACTCCTGCTGGCCGCGGGGGCCCACCGCATACCCGTCACCACCAACATGGTCATCTACTCCCCCGAGGGCTGGTACCGCCGCTGGCGGCGCACCACCCACTACCTGATCTCCGCGAGCCGCGACCTCATCGACTTCGTCGTCCGCGAACAGGTGCTCAAGGACCCCCGGGTCACCGTGCGCACACACACCAGGGCCGTCGGACTCCTGGGCGACGGCCGCGCCGTGACCGGGGTACGCGTGCGCACCGCCGACGGGGTGGAGGACACACTGCACGCCGACCTGGTCGTCGACGCCTCCGGACAGTCCACCCGCACGCCCCACTGGCTCGCCCAGCTCGGCACCACCGGCCTCGCCCACGACGAGATCGACTCCGGCCTGGTCTATGCCAGCCGGATCTACCGCGCCCCCGTCCCCACCCACGACTGGCCCATGGTCGGCGTGCAGGCCGACCCACGTCTGCCCGGGCCGGGCAACGCAGGCGGGCTCCTCCCCATCGAGGGCGACCGCTGGCACGTCAGCCTGATGGGCGCCCCCGGCGGACACCCCACCCGGGACGCGGACGCGTTCGAACCCTTCGCCCGCAGCCTGCGCCACCCCGTCCTGGCCGACCTCCTGGCACCGGCCGAGCCGCTCACCGACGTCAGCCTCACCCACAGCACCGCCAACCGGCGCCACCGCTACGAACGGCTCGCCCACTGGCCCGAGGGCCTGGTCGTACTGGGAGACTCGGCCGCCACCTTCAACCCCGTCTACGCGCAAGGCATATCGGTCGCGGCACAAGGCGCCGTCGCCCTGAGGGACCTGCTCGCCAAGGGCCTGAACCCCGGGCTCGCCCGTCGCGCCCAGCGGGCCATCGCCCGCCCCATCGACCACGCGTGGGCCCTCGCCACCGGGCAGGACATCCACTTCCCCACTACGAAGGGCAAGAGCCCGACCCTCGCCGATCGCCTTCTGCACCGCTACGTCAGCCGCCTGTCACGCACCGCGACAGGGTCCTTCCACGCCGCCACCGCCCTGACCGACGTACTCGCCCTCCAGGCGTCGCCCGCCACACTCGTCGCACCCCGTGCCGCGCTGACGGCCCTCTTCGGCCCCCTTCGCGCTCCGCTCGACCGCCCCCAGTTCACCCAGGCCGAGCGCGACCTGCTGAACGGCCTCGACCGGGCCGACGGGTTTCCGGGCTGGTGACCATCGCTGAGGAAGGTCCGCAAACGGTGCGAAGCCGGATGGTGAGACCTTCCTCACAACAGCAGCCTCAGCGGGCCATCGCCGACCTTGCCGGACATACGAGAAGAGGCGGCCCGATCAATGATCGAGCCGCCTCTTCGACGGTGCGCGAGGGGGGAGTTGAACCCCCACGCCCTTGCGGGCACTGGAACCTGAATCCAGCGCGTCTGCCTATTCCGCCACCCGCGCATTGGGTGTGTCCTCGGGCCGTGGGCTCTGCGTCCCGGTGCCTTCCGACATGCAGAACATTAGCACGCTGGGCAGGGTGCGTTCACATCCCTTGTTCCGGGGCACGTGTGACCGGGGAATCCATTGACGGGGCACCCGCGGCGGCCCGGTTTCGTCCCGACGACGACCGGTTCACGTATCAACCTCGTACCTATGGCGACCGTCTCCCCCGGAGCAGGACGAGGTCCACAGTCGGGTGCGGGACACTGGTGGTCGGCCACCTCTACGATCCTGGGCAGAAAACGGGTACGGACGTCCGTCGACGGGGCCGACAGGGGGAACCAGCCGATTCACCGGCGCGTGGATACGATCAGTAAGCAGTACCAGGTGAGCCAGGTAAGCAGCGCAGGCAGCAGGACACGGGACGCAAGTCACGACGGAGGAGGTGCCCCATGGGAGTCCTGAAGAAATTCGAGCAGCGTCTCGAGGGTCTGGTCAACGGCACCTTCGCCAAGGTCTTCAAGTCCGAGGTCCAGCCCGTCGAGATCGCGGGAGCGCTCCAGCGGGAGTGCGACAACAACGCGACCATCTGGAACCGGGACCGGACCGTCGTACCCAACGACTTCATCGTGGAACTGAGCACACCGGACTACGAGCGGCTCAGCCCCTACTCCGGCCAGCTCGGCGACGAACTGGCCGGCATGGTCCGCGACTACGCCAAGCAGCAGCGCTACACCTTCATGGGCCCGATCAAGGTCCACCTGGAGAAGGCCGACGACCTCGACACCGGCCTGTACCGGGTGCGCAGCCGCACCCTCGCCTCCACCGGCCAGCAGGCATCCCCCGGCGGCCCCTCCGCGGCCCCCGCGGGCGGACGTCCGGCACCCGGCGGCGGCTACGGCTACCCGCCGGCCGGCGCCCCCGGCGGCGCACCCCCCATGCCCGCCTCCCCGCCGCCCGGCGCGGGCGGCTACGGCTACCCGCCCACCGCAGGCGCCCAGCGCCCCGGTGGCGGCGGACTGGCCGGCGCCCCGGCCCCGGGCTCTCGCGCGCGGCACTGGATCGAGATCAACGGCACCCGCCACCAGATCTCCCGCGGATCACTCGTGCTGGGCCGTTCCACCGAGGCCGACGTGCGGATCGACGACCCCGGCGTCTCGCGCCGGCACTGCGAGATCCGGACCGGTTCGCCCTCGACGATCCAGGATCTCGGTTCCACCAACGGCATCGTGGTGGACGGACAGCACACCACCCGCGCTACGCTCCGCGACGGCTCGCGGATCGTCGTGGGCAGCACCACCGTTATCTATAGGCAAGCCGAAGGGTGAAGCGGGGGCAATGTCAGAGCTGACCCTCACGGTCATGCGGCTGGGTTTCCTGGCCGTACTGTGGCTGTTCGTGATCGTGGCCGTGCAGGTCATCCGCAGCGACCTGTTCGGTACGCGTGTCACCCAGCGCGGTGCCCGCCGTGAAGCCGCCAGGCCGCAGCAGGAGCGGCGCCAGCAGGCGCCCCCGCAGCAGCGGCAGCAGCCCGCCGCGGGCGGCCGCAGGGGCCGTAACGCCCCGTCCAAGCTCGTCGTGTCCGAGGGCACCCTCACCGGCACGACGGTCGCGCTCCAGGGCCAGACCATCACCCTGGGCCGCGCGCACGACAGCACCATCGTGCTGGACGACGACTACGCCTCCAGCCGGCATGCCAGGATCTACCCGGACCGCGACGGACAGTGGATCGTCGAGGACCTGGGCTCCACCAACGGCACGTACCTCGACCGAACGCGGCTGACGACTCCCACACCGATCCCGCTGGGCGCGCCGATCCGCATCGGCAAGACCGTCATCGAGCTGCGGAAGTAGTGCTACATCATGAGTGAGCGCGAGCGGAGCGAGCACGCCGTGGCGGCCGGCACCCCGGGCCAGGGCGCGCTCCCGACCGGAGGGTGGGCAGTGTGGCTCGACACGACCGGCTGTACCCGGGGCCGACGGGCGAGGTGCGCATGAGTCTGTCACTGCGCTTCGCCGCCGGATCGCACAAGGGCATGATCCGGGAGGGCAACGAGGACTCCGGTTACGCCGGTCCGCGCCTGCTCGCGATCGCCGACGGCATGGGCGGCGCCGCCGCCGGTGAGGTCGCCTCCTCCGAGGCCATCTCGACCATCGTCGCCCTCGACGACGACGTGCCCGGCTCCGACGTCCTCACCTCCCTCGGCACCGCCGTGCAGCGGGCCAACGACCAGCTCCGTTCGCTGGTCGAGGAGGACCCCCAGCTCGAGGGCATGGGCACCACCCTGACCGCGCTGCTGTGGACCGGCCAGCGCCTCGGCCTGGTGCATGTCGGCGACTCCCGCGCCTATCTCCTGCGGGACGGCGTCCTGACCCAGATCACCCAGGACCACACCTGGGTGCAGCGGCTGGTCGACGAGGGCCGGATCACCGAGGAAGAGGCCACCACGCACCCCCAGCGCTCCCTGCTGATGCGGGCGCTGGGCAGCGGCGAGCACGTCGAGCCCGACCTGTCGATCCGTGAGGTCCGGGCCGGCGACCGCTATCTGATCTGCTCCGACGGCCTGTCCGGCGTGGTGTCCCACCAGACCCTGGAGGACACCCTCGCCAGCTACCAGGGCCCGCAGGAGACCGTCCAGAACCTCATCGAGCTGGCGCTGCGCGGCGGCGGGCCCGACAACATCACGGTGATCGTCGCGGACGTCCTCGACCTGGACACCGGCGACACCCTGGCCGGGCAGCTCTCCGACACCCCGGTGGTGGTCGGCGCCGTCGCCGAGAACCAGCACCAGTTGCACGACAACGGCATCATGCAGACCCCGGCCGGCCGTGCCGCGGGCCTCGGCCGGCGCCGGCACGGCGGAGGCGGGGGCGGGGGCGGGGGCGGCGGCGAGTTCGGCCCGCCCGGCTCCGGCGACGTCACCGGTTTCGTCTCCACCGCCGGTCTCGCGGACTACTCCGACGACGATTTCGTCAAGCCCCGCAAGAGCCGCAAGTGGCTCAAGAGAAGCTTCTACGGCGCCCTCACCCTCGCCGTGATCGGCGGCGGCCTGTACGGCGGCTGGCGCTGGACGCAGACGCAGTACTACGTCGGCACCAACGGCGAGCACCTCGCGCTGTACCGGGGCATCAGCCAGGACCTGGCCTGGGTCTCGCTCTCGAAGGTCGAGAAGGACCACCCCGAGATCGAACTCAAGTACCTGCCGCAGTACCAGCAGAAGCAGGTCGAGGCGACGATCCCCGAGGGCAGCCTCAGCAGCGCCCGCAAGAAGATCGAGGAACTGTCCGTGCAGGCCTCCGCGTGCAAGAAGCAGGCGGACGCCGACGAGGCCGAGGCGTCGGCCAGCCCCCCGTCCTCCGGGACGGGCGAGGCCGGCGGCAGCACGGGAACCACCCCCGCCTCCCTCACGTCCAAGGCATCACCGAGCCCGAGCCCGAGTGCGACCCCGAGCAAGCCGTCGGACTCGTCGTCCCCGTCCCCGTCCGCGACCGCCACTCCCAACCCCGGCCCCACTCTCTCGGAGGAAGAGCAGAAGGTCGTCTCGCGGTGCGGTGAGCAGTAGGCAAGCCGTGAGAGGCCCTGTCAGACCATGAGCAGTACTACGAACACGCCGACGCATCACACGTCCACGATCGGCTCGATCGGCACCCCGAGCCGGCGCAACACCGAGCTGGCGCTCCTGGTGTTCGCCGTCCTGATCCCGGTCTTCGCCTATGCCAACGTGGGCCTTGCGATCAACGAGGAAGTGCCGTCCGGGCTCTTGAGCTACGGCCTGGGCCTCGGCCTGCTGGCGGGCGTCGCCCACCTGGCCGTCCGCAAGTTCGCGCCGTACGCCGACCCGCTGCTGCTGCCGCTGGCCACGCTGCTGAACGGACTCGGGCTCGTCGCCATCTGGCGGCTGGACCAGTCGAAGCTGCTCCAGTCCATCAAGCAGGCCGGCACCGCGGCGCCGCGTCAGTTGCTGTACACGGCCATGGGTATCGCGCTCTTCATCGCGGTGCTGTTCTTCCTCAAGGACCACCGGGCGCTCCAGCGCTACACCTACATCTCGATGGTCGGCGCGCTCTTCCTGCTGCTGCTCCCGCTGGTGCCGGGCCTCGGCGCGAACATCTACGGCGCCAAGATCTGGATCTCGGTCGCCGGTTTCTCCATCCAGCCAGGTGAGTTCGCCAAGATCGTCCTGGCGATCTTCTTCGCCGGCTATCTGATGGTGAAACGCGACGCGCTCGCGCTGGCCAGCCGCCGTTTCCTCGGCCTCTACCTGCCGCGCGGCCGTGACCTGGGCCCGATCCTGGTCGTCTGGTTCATCTCGATCCTCATCCTGGTCTTCGAGACGGACCTCGGCACCTCGCTGCTGTTCTTCGGCATGTTCGTGATCATGCTGTACGTCGCCACGGAGCGGACGAGCTGGATCGTCTTCGGTCTGCTGATGTCGGCGGTCGGCGCCGTCGGTGTCGCGAGCTTCGAGCCGCACATCCAGACGCGTGTGCAGGCATGGCTGGACCCGATGCGCGAGTACCAGCTCAGCCGCGCCGGAAGCAACGACGGCATTCTCCACTCCGAGCAGGCCATGCAGGCCCTCTGGGCCTTCGGCTCCGG
The DNA here is from genome assembly GCF_013363615.1 of Streptomyces sp. CAI-85. NCBI lineage: Bacteria > Bacillati > Actinomycetota > Actinomycetes > Kitasatosporales > Streptomycetaceae > Streptomyces > Streptomyces sp. CAI-85. Next base: position 171,452 of record NZ_JAANNX010000013.1, read on the forward strand.
TGGCACCCTGGGCACCGGCTGGGGCCAGGGGCACTCCGAGCTGATCCGGTTCGCCGCCAACTCCGACTTCATCCTCGCCACCTTCGGCGAGGAGCTGGGCCTGGCCGGGATCATGGCCCTGCTGCTGCTGTACGGCCTGATCGTGGAGCGCGGCGTGCGCACCGCCCTCGCCGCCCGCGACCCGTTCGGCAAGCTGCTCGCCATCGGCCTGTCCGGCGCCTTCGCCCTCCAGGTGTTCGTCGTCGCCGGCGGTGTGATGGGTCTCATCCCGCTCACCGGTATGACGATGCCGTTCCTGGCGTACGGCGGTTCGTCCGTCATCGCCAACTGGGCGCTGATCGGCATTCTGATCAGGATCAGCGACACCGCGCGCCGCCCGGCCCCGGCCCCCGCCTCCAACCCCGACGCCGAGATGACCCAGGTGGTCCGCCCGTCATGAACAAGCCCCTGCGCCGGATCGCGATCTTCTGCGGACTCCTGATCCTCACCCTGCTCATCCGCGACAACTGGCTCCAGTACGCCAAGGCCGACGACCTGGCGAGCGACAGCGAGAACCGCCGCGTCAACATCGCCCGGTACGCGACGCCGCGCGGCGACATCATCGTCGAGGGCAAGGCCATCACGGGCTCCGTGGAGTCCGAGGGCGGCGACTTCAAGTACAAGCGCACCTGGACCAACGGCGCCATGTGGGCGCCGGTCACCGGCTACTCGTCGCAGGCGTTCGGCGCCAACCAGCTCGAGAAGCTGGAGGACGGCATCCTCACCGGCAACGACGACCGGCTCTTCTTCCGCAACACGCTCGACATGATCACGGGCAAGAAGAAGGAGGGCGGCAGCGTCGTCACCACCCTGAACGCGGCCGCGCAGAAGGCCGCGTACCAGGGTCTGGGCAACCGGCGGGGCGCGGTCGCCGCGATCGAGCCGTCCACCGGCAAGATCCTCGCGCTGGTCTCCACACCGTCGTACGACCCGTCGAAGTTCGCCGGCACCTCCGGTGCGGACGAGAAGGCGTGGAAGGCGGTGCAGAAGGAGAACAACCCGGACAACCCGATGCTGAACCGCGCGCTGCGCGAGACGTACCCGCCGGGCTCCACCTTCAAGGTCGTCACCGCCGCCGCGGCGCTGGAGAACGGCGAGGTGTCCGGGATCGACGACGCCACCAAGACGCCCGACCCGTACCAGCTCCCGCAGACCACCACCGACCTCACCAACGAGCACGGTGACTGCGAGAACGCGAGCCTGAAGTACGCGCTGATGGTGTCCTGCAACACCGTCTTCGCGAAGATGGCGGACAACGTCGGCAACGAGGGCATGATCGAGCAGGCGGAGAAGTTCGGCTTCAACGACAAGGAGCTGGACACCCCGGTCCGCGCCGCCGAGTCGATCTACCCCGAGGACAACGCGCCGCAGAACGCCATGGACGGCATCGGCCAGGCGTCCAACCGCGCCACCCCGCTCCAGATGGCCATGGTCGCCGCGGCGGTCGCCAACGACGGCAAGCTGATGAAGCCGTACATGGTCGACCAGCTCAAGGCCCCGAACCTGGACACCATCGAGACGACCGAGCCGCAGGAGCTGCACCAGGCGGTGTCCTCGGAAACCGCGCAGAAGCTCCAGAAGATGATGGAGACGGTCGTCAACGACCCGCAGGGCACCGGCGGCAACGCCAGGATCTCCGGCGCCACGGTGGGCGGCAAGACCGGTACCGCCCAGCACGGCCTCAACAACAGCGAGAAGCCGTACGCCTGGTTCATCTCGTACGCCAAGCTGTCCGACGGCAGCGCACCGGTGGCCGTCGCGGTGGTCGTGGAGGACGGTTCCGCCAACCGCGACGACATCAGCGGCGGCGGTCTGGCGGCCCCGATCGCGAAGGACGTGATGAAGGCAGTCATCGACAGTAAGAAGTGACCCCCATCACGTCGCCTTCACATCGGTGCACGTTGCGATACCGGTCCTGCATCAGGTGACGGGCTTGGCCAGGTCAACCAGCGCCGTACGGGTACGGTATGCCCGGACGGCAGCCTTCGACCGCACAAGTGTGCCGGTCGGGACCGACGGAGAGGGCTGGTAGGTAGCTATGGAAGAGCCGCGTCGCCT
>NZ_JAANNX010000064.1:0-27991 GCF_013363615.1 Streptomyces sp. CAI-85
AGCTCCAGGGGCTGGTGGGGTCGGCGAGGGTGACGAGGTCGGCGAGGAAGGGGACCTGGATGCGGGAGCCGTCGAGGAGGAGGCCGGGGTGCCAGGCGAAGGCGGGGGCCTGGTCGTAGAAGACGGCGTCGAGTTCGGCGAGGGGGTGGGCGAGGGCGGCGAGGGAGAGGTTGCAGGGGCCGATGCCGACGCCGACGAGGTCGCGGGGGGTGTCGGGGGCGGAGTACGGCGGCTGCGGGTGCGGGGGGTTGGGGGGATCGGTCGGGGCGGTCATCGGGGGGTGTTTCCTTCCACCAGGTGCAGGAGGGCGGCCAGGTCGTCGGGCCGGGTGTGGGGGTTGAGGAGGGTGGCTTTGAGCCAGAGGCGGCCGTCGAGGCAGGCGCGGCCGAGGACGGCGCGGCCGTCGGTGAGGAGGCGGCGGCGGACGGCGGCGACGGTGTCGTCGGGGGCGTGGGTGGGGCGGAAGAGGACGGTGGTGAGGGTGGGCCGGGCGTGGAGGGTGAGGTGGGGGTGGGCGTCGACGAGGTCGGCGAGGTGCCGGGCGTGGGCGTGGACCCGGTCGACGAGGGCGCCGAGTCCGTCGCGGCCGAGGGTGCGCAGGGTGGCGGCGATCTTGAGGACGTCGGGGCGTCGGGTGGTGCGAAGGGAGCGGCCGAGGAGGTCGGGGAGGCCGGCGTCGGTGTCGTCGTCGGCGTTGAGGTAGTCGGCGCGCTGGTGGAGGGGGGTGAGGTCGGCGGGGTCGCGGACGGCGAGGAGTCCGGCGGCGACGGGCTGCCAGCCGAGTTTGTGCAGGTCGAGGGTGACGGTGTGGGCGGTGTCGAGGCCGGTGAGGAGGGGGCGGTGGCGGTCGCTGAAGAGGAGGCCGCCGCCGTACGCGGCGTCGATGTGGAGACGGGCGCCGTGGGCGGCGCAGCGGGCGGCGATCTCGGGGAGGGGGTCGATGAGGCCGGCGTCGGTGGTGCCCGCGGTGGCGGCCACGAGAAGGGGGCCTTGATGGGCGGTGAGGGCGGTGTCGAGGGTGTCGGGGTCGAGGCGGCCGGTGGGGGTGGGCAGGACGACGGGGTCGGGCAGGCCGAGGAGCCAGGCGGCGCGGGGCAGGGAGTGGTGGGCGTTGGCGCCGTGGACGAGGCGCAGGGTGCCGCCGTGGGTGTGGGCGTGGGCTTCGCGGGCCAGGAGGAGGGCGAGCTGGTTGGATTCGGTGCCGCCGGTGGTGACGAGGGCGTCGGGGGGTGCGCCGGGGGCCTGGTGGCCGTAGACCTCGGTGGCGAGGGCGTGGGTGACGAGGGTTTCCAGTGCGGAGGCGGCGGGGGCCTGGTCCCAGGAGTCGAGGGAGGGGTTGAGGGCACTGGCGGCGAGGTCGGCGGCGGTGGCGACGGCGAGGGGCGGGCAGTGCAGATGGGCCGCGCAGAGGGGGTCTGCGGGGTCGGCGGCGCCGGCGGCGAGGGTGTGGACGAGGGTGCGCAGGGCGTCGGGGTCGCCGTGGGCGGGGAGGATGTCGCCGACGGCGGCGCGGATCTGTGCGGTGACGGCCGCGGGTCCGCCGGCGGGGAGGGGGCCGCCGCGGGCCCTGCGGCCGGTGTCGAGGGCGTCGAGGACGGTGTCGAGCAGGGGCCGCAGCGCGTCGGTGCCGTCGGGTCCTGAGGCGAGGGGCGGGCTGCTCATGGGGTCCTCCGGCGTACGCGGCGCAGAGCGGAACAGAGGGGTTCCAGCTTGTACGGGGAGGGGGTGGGCGTGTCCGGGAAGCCGGACGATCGGCACCCGAAAGGGGGTACCGATCGTCAACGGCGTACCGGGTGACGCTAGATGGAGCGCACCTTGAGGGCGCGGGCGAGGTCGTCGAGCTGGTCGACGAGCTTGCGGCGCAGGGCGGGGGTGAGGTCGGCGTCGCGCAGGCAGTTCTCGCCGAGGTGGAGGGTATCGGTGTCGACGGCGTGGGCGGGGAAGGCCCAGCGTCCGGCGGCGTCGGCGATGGCGGGGCCGCGGCGGGCGGCGAGGGTGACGGCGTCCTCGTAGAAGCGGGCGACGTAGGGGCGGGTGAGGTCGGCCTGTTCGGGCTGCCAGAAGCCCTGGGCGGTGGCGGTGAACAGGTAGTTGGAGAGGTCGTCGGAGGCGAACATGGCCGCCCACGCCTTCTCCTTGGCCGCTTCGGTGGGCAGGGCGGCGCGGCAGCGGGCGGCGCCTTCCTGGCCGGTGGCGGAGGGGTCGCGGTCGAGTTCGGCGGCGATGGCGTCCTCGTCGGTGGCGCCGAGGACGGCGAGCCGGGCGAGGACGCGCCAGCGCAGGTCGGGGTCGAGTTCGGGGCCGCCGGGGACGGTTCCCTCGGTGAGCCAGGCGGTGATGGTCTCGGGGTGGGCGGCGACGTCGATGAAGTGGCGTACGGCGATCAGGCGCAGGCCGGGGTGGTCGCCGTCCTCGGTGCGGCGGATGAGGTCGCGGCACAGGGAGCCGAGGGTGGCGAGGGCGGCGGGGCGCTGGTCGGGGCCGACGTAGCGGCCGGCGATCTGGGTGGCGGCGAAGGCGAGGACGCCCTGGACGAGGGCGAGGTCGGTCTCGCGCGGGAGGTGGGCGCGGGCGATGGCCAGGTAGTCGGCGGGGGCGAGTTCGCCGTCGCGGACGGCGTCGCGCAGGGCGTTCCAGACGACGGCGCGCGTGATGGGGTCGGGCAGGGCGGAGAGACAGGCGCGGACGGTGTCGAAGGACCGGCCGTCGAAGCGGATCTTGGCGTAGGTGAGGTCGCCGTCGTTGAGGAGGAGCAGGGCGGGGCGCTTGCCGAGGGGCTGCGGTTCGCTCTGCGGGACGTCGAGGTGGAGGCGTTCGCGCGGGGTGAGCCGGGCGGGGCTGTCGTCGTCGGCGAGGTCGGTGTCGTAGAGGCCGACGGCGATGCGGTGGGGGCGGGTGCCGTGGTGTTCGACGGTGAGGGCGTGGTCGCTGCCGGTGCCGGTGACGACGGGGATGAGGGTGTCGACGCCGGTGGTGCGCAGCCAGGTGTCGGCCCAGGCGTGGACGTCGCGTTCGGTGGTGGCGGCGAGGGAGTCGATGAAGTCGGCGAGGGTGGCGTTGCCGAAGCGGTGGCGGGCGAAGTGGGTGTTGATGCCGGCCAGGAAGTCCTTCTCGCCGAGCCAGGTGACGAGCTGGCGGAGGGCGGAGGCGCCCTTGGCGTAGGAGATGCCGTCGAAGTTGAGGAGTGCGGAGGCGGTGTCGGGGACGGCCTCGGGGGCGACGGGGTGGGTGGAGGGGCGCTGGTCGGCGTCGTAGCCCCATGCCTTGCGGACGACGCCGAAGTCGGTCCAGGTGTCGGTGAAGCGGGTGGCTTCGGTGAGGGTCTGGTAGCCCATGTACTCGGCGAAGGACTCGTTGAGCCAGATGTCGTCCCACCAGCGCAGGGTGACGAGGTCGCCGAACCACATGTGGGCCATCTCGTGGGCGACGACCATGGCGCGGGTCTGGCGTTCGGTGTCGGTGACGGCGGAGCGGTAGACGAACTCGTCGCGGAAGGTGACGAGTCCGGGGTTCTCCATGGCGCCGGCGTTGAACTCGGGGACGAACGCCTGGTCGTAGGAGTCGAAGGGGTAGGGCTCGTCGAACTTCTCGTGGTAGCGGTCGAAGCACTGCCGGGTGATCTCGAGGAGTTCGTCGGCGTCGGCGTCGAGGTGGGGGGCGAGGGAGCGGCGGCAGTGGATGCCGAAGGGCAGGCCGCGGTGTTCGGTGGTGACGGAGTGCCAGGGTCCGGCGGCGACGGCGACGAGGTAGGTGGAGATGAGGGGGGTGGGGGCGGCCTTCCAGCGGCCGTCGCCGAGGTGTTCGGTGATGCCGTTGGCGAGGACGCTCCAGCCGTCGGGGGCGGTGACGGTGAGTTCGAAGACGGCCTTGAGGTCGGGCTGGTCGAAGGCGGTGAAGACGCGCTGGACGTCGTCCATGAAGAGCTGGGTGTAGAGGTAGGTCTCGCCGTCGGTGGGGTCGGTGAAGCGGTGCATGCCCTCGCCGGTGCGGGAGTAGCGCATGGTGGCGTGGACGCGCAGTTCGTGTTCGCCGGCGGTGAGATCGGCGAGGGGGAGCCGGTTGCCGGTGAGGAGGGCGGGGTCGAGGGGGTGTCCGTCGAGGGTGGCGGAGCGCAGTTCGGCGGGCTTGAGCTCGACGAAGGTGGTGCCATCGGCGCGTGCGGTGAACCTGATGGCGGTCTCGGACTCGAAGGTCTCGTCGCCGGTGGTCAGGTCGAGCGCGATGGTGTAGCGGTGTACGTCGAGGAGCTGGGCACGGTTCTGCGCTTCGTCGCGCGTCAGTACGGACATGGACGACATGCTGCCTGATGCCGTCGGCCGGGCACAGGGGCGGTTCGGTACGCGCCCTATGTCCCGTGCTCGCGCCGGAGCCGCCGGAGCTGCCGGAACGTGTCGGTCAGCGGGGCGTGGGCGCCGGGTCCTGGCCGCTGTCCTCCGCGATGCGTTCGTGGTGGCGGATCACCTCGGCGATGATGAAGTTGAGGAACTTCTCGGCGAAGGCGGGGTCGAGGTGGGCGCTCTCGGCGAGGGCGCGCAGCCGGGCGATCTGGCGGGCCTCGCGGGCCGGGTCGGCGGGCGGGAGCTGGTGGCGGGCCTTGAGGTGGCCGACCTGCTGGGTGGCCTTGAAGCGTTCGGCGAGCATGTGGACGACGGCGGCGTCGATGTTGTCGATGCTCTCGCGCAGCCGGGCCAGCTCGGCGCGTACGGCCCGGTCGACGTCGCCGGCTCCGGGGGTGTCGCTGGTGGTCATGGGCGATCACCCTAGTGCGTGGCGGGCGGGGGGCCGTGCCCGGTGGTGGCTCGTACAGTGGGAGTCCGGGTGCCCCGGTGCGCGGGTGCACGGCGTCTTGGGGGTGCGGGCGTGGCCAACGGTGGTCCGGTCGAGCACGGTTTTCCGCATCTGGCGACGGTGCGGGCGGCCGTGACGGCCCTGTACCGGCGGCTGTCGTACGGCACGGTCCAGCAGTTCGCGGTGAGTGTGCCGCCGGCCGATGTGGCGTTCTGCGATGTGGACGATCTGCATCTGGGGGCGCAGCGGGTGGCGCGGGAGCTGGTGCGGCACTACCGGCTGCCGGACGCGCGGATGGTCGTGGCGTTCCGGGAGATGGAGCACGCGGCGCATGTGGAGCTGACGGCGGGTCCGGAGTACTTCATCGAGCTGAACGACCGGTTCCGTACGCATCGGCGGGACATCGGGGCGGCGCTGGCGCACGAGATCATGCATGTGTATCTGCACCGGCTGGATCTGTCGTTCCCGGGGACGCGGGACAACGAGATCCTGACGGACACGGCGACGACGTATCTGGGGGCGGGCTGGCTGCTGCTCGACGCCTTCCGCGAGGACGGGGTGTCCTCGCAGAAGCTGGGGTATCTGACGCCGGAGGAGTTCGGGTACGTGCTGGCGAAGCGGTCGCTGGTGTTCGGGGAGGATCCGTCGGCGTGGTTCACCAGCGCGCAGGCGTACACGGCGTACGCGCGCGGTCTCGAGCGGGCGCGGCACGACGAGCGGCAGCCGCCGCTGACGGCGGCGGGCTGGGCGGGGCGGCGCCGGTACGCGCGTGACCGGCGGCACGCGCAGCATGCCGCCGAGGGGTCCGGCGGGTCTTCCGCCGACTCGGAGGCGCCGTACGCGTTCGCGGCGGATCCGGCCGATGCGTCGGGGCCGTTGCGGGTGACGTTCCCGTGTCCGACCTGCCATCAGCGGATCAGGGTGCCGGTGAAGGGGCGGGTGCGGGCGCGGTGCGGTCTGTGCCGGACGGTGCTGGAGTGCGACACATAAGGCGACACGTTGGACGCGCGCGCGTCTAGGGCCTGTTGTGAAAGTCCCGTCGTCCGCCCGGAGGGCGGGCCCGGCGGCGTCCGGTGCGTGCTCTCGGCGTGCCGGGTGCAGGCCCTCGTACTGGGCGTACTCGGGTCTGTGCCCGGTGCGGCGAGAGTGCGTGCCGGGCGTCGCCGGGCAGGCGGGACTTTCACAACAGGCCCTAGGCGCCGTACACCGCTCCCGGTGGCTCCGCCCGGGCCAGGAGTTTCCGTACGGTCTCCCCCGCCTCCGCCGGGCCGCGGCGGGCGCCCTTGTCGGCGGTGGGGCCCGGGCGCCAGCCCTCCATGACGGTGATGCGTCCGCCCTCCGCCTCGAAGACGCGTCCGGTGACGCCGTCGCTCGCGGCGGAGCCGAGCCAGACGACGAGGGGGGAGACGTTCTCGGGGGCCATGGCGTCGAAGCCGGTGGCGGGGGCGGCCATGGCCGTGGCGAAGGCGTGTTCGGTCATCCGGGTGCGGGCGGCGGGCGCGATGGCGTTGACCTGGACGCCGTAGCGGGCGAGTTCGGCGGCCGCGACCAGGGTGAGGGCGACGATCCCGGCCTTGGCGGCGCTGTAGCCGGCCTGTCCGACCGAGCCCAGCAGTCCGGCGCCGCTGGCGGTGTTGACGATCCGGGCGGTGGGCGTCCGGCCGGCCTTGGTCTGGGCGCGCCAGTGCGCGGCGGCGTGTCTCAGGGGGAGGAAGTGGCCCTTGAGGTGGACGCGCAGGACGGCGTCCCAGTCGTCCTCGTCGAGGTTGACGAGCATACGGTCGCGCAGGAAGCCGGCGTTGTTGACGAGTGTGTCGAGCCGCCCGTACGTGTCCAGGGCGGTGGTGACGAGGGAGGCGGCGCCCTCGGTTGTGGCGATGTCGCCGTGGTGGGCGACGGCGGTGCCGCCGGCGGCGCGGATCTCGGCGACGACGCGGGCGGCGGGGGTGCCGGGCGTGTCGGGGCCCTCGGTGCCGGGGGTACCCCCGTCCAGGCGCACGCCGAGGTCGTTGACCACGAGCCGGGCGCCCTCGGCCGCGAAGGCGAGCGCGTGGGCCCGTCCGAGGCCGCGTCCGGCGCCGGTGACGACGACGACCCGGTCCTCGCAGATTCCGCTCATCTCAGGTCTCCTGTGGGTGGTGGTCGTGGTCGCCGTGGTGTGCGGTCGCGGCGTCGAGGAACGCGGGCCGCTCCCCTCCCCCGTGCACGAGCAGGCTCGCCCCGCTGATGTAGGAGGCCGCGTCGGAGGCGAGGAAGACGGCGGCGGCGCCCACGTCGGCGGGGTCGGCGAGGCGGCCGAGCGGGACGGTGCGGGCGACGGCCCCGACGCCGTCGGCGTCGCCGTAGTGCAGGTGGGACAGTTCGGTGCGGACCATGCCGACGACGAGGGTGTTGACGCGGACCCGCGGCGCCCACTCCACGGCCATTGAGCGGGCGAGGCTGGCCAGGCCGGCCTTGGCGGCGCCGTAGGCGGCGGTGCCGGGTGAGGGGCGGTCGCCGCTGACGCTGCCGATCATCACGATCGACCCGCCGGTGCGCCGCAGAGGGGCGTGGGCGGCGAGGGACACGGTGAGCGGGGCGACCAGGTTGAGTTCGATCACGCGCGCGTGCCGCTCGGCGTCGGCGCGGTCGAGCGGACGGTAGGGGGCGCCGCCCGCGTTGTTGACCAGGACGTCGAGGCGGTCGAATCCGGCGAAGAACGCGCGCACGGCGTCGCCGTCGCGGACGTCGAGCGGCCGGTACGCGGCGTACGGCATCGGGGCCGGGGGCGGCCGGCGGGCGCAGACGGTCACCTGGGCGCCGGCGTCGGCGAGGGCCCGCGCGACACCGGCGCCGACGCCCCGGGTGCCGCCGGTGACGACGGCGACCTTCCCGTTCAGCTCCATTCGCTGCTACCTTCCACCTAACAAACGTTTGGTGGAAAGGTAGCTGATGCTTCCATGGGTGTCTCCACCTCGTCCCCGGAAAAGGGGATCGCGTCCGTCTCGGTGTCCTTCCCTCCGGTGAACGCCCTTCCGGTGGCCGGCTGGTTCGCGCTGGCGGACGCGGTGCGGGCGGCCGGCCGGGATCCGCGCACGCGCTGTGTGGTGCTGTCCGCCGAGGGGCGGGGGTTCAACGCGGGCGTGGACATCAAGGAGCTGCGGGCGGGCGGGCCGGGCGCGCTGGTGGCCGTCAACCGGGGCTGTTCCGAGGCGTTCGCGGCCGTCCACGAGTGCGAGGTCCCGGTGGTGGCGGCGGTGCACGGCTTCTGTCTGGGCGGCGGCATCGGCCTGGTGGGCAACGCGGACGCGATCGTGGCGAGCGAGGACGCCACCTTCGGGCTGCCCGAGCTGGACCGCGGCGCGCTCGGCGCGGCCACCCATCTGGCCCGGCTGGTCCCCGGGCATCTGATGCGCGCCCTGTACTACACCTCGCGCACGGTCACGGCGGCCGAGCTGCACGCGCACGGCTCGGTGTGGCGGGTGGTGCCGGGCGCCGAACTGCGGGCGGCGGCACTGGAGTTGGCGCGCGAGATCGCCGCCAAGGACGGTGATCTGCTGCGGCTGGCCAAGGCGGCCATCAACGGCATCGATCCGGTCGACGTGCGCCGCAGCTACCGCTTCGAGCAGGGGTTCACCTTCGAGGCGAGCGTCCTGGGGGTGGCCGACCGGGTCCGGAACACGTTCGGGCAGGACACGTCCGGGCGGGATGCGTCTGGCGAGGAGGGCGGGGCGGATGGCTGACAAGACGATGACCGCCGAGGAGGTTGTGTCGCGGCTGGAGAGCGGCATGACCCTCGGCATCGGCGGCTGGGGCGCGCGCCGCAAGCCCATGGCGCTGGTCCGGGCCCTGCTCCGCTCACCGGTCACGGACCTGACGGTCGTCTCGTACGGCGGTCCGGACGTCGGGATGCTGGCCGCGGCGGGCCGGATCCGCCGACTGGTCGCCGCGTTCGTCACGCTGGACTCGATCCCCCTCGAACCGCACTACCGCGCGGCCCGTGAGAGCGGCTCCCTCGAACTGACCGAGATCGACGAGGCGATGTTCCTGTGGGGCCTGCGCGCCGCCGCCCACCGGCTGCCGTTCCTCCCGGTGCGGGCCGGGCTCGGCTCGGACGTGATGCGGGTCAACCCCGGCCTGCGCGCGGTGACTTCGCCCTACGACGACGGCGAGACGTTCGTCGCGATGCCCGCCCTGCGGCTGGACGCGGCGCTGGTGCACGTCAACCGCGCCGACCGGCTGGGCAACGGCCAGTATCTGGGCCCCGACCCGTACTTCGACGACCTGTTCTGCGCGGCGGCGGACGCGGCGTACGTCTCCTGCGAGCGGATCGTGGACACCGCCGAGCTGACGAAGGAGGCGCCGCCGCAGTCGCTGCTGGTCACCCGGCAGGTGGTGACGGGGGTGGTGGAGGCGCCGGGCGGGGCGCACTTCACGTCCTGCGCGCCGGACTACGGCCGGGACGAGGCGTTCCAGCGGCGGTACGCGGGCATGGAGTGGCCGCGGTTCGCGGAGCGGTATCTGACGGGGGATGAGCGGGCGTACCGGGCGGCGGCGGAGGAGGACACGTGAGCGGGGAGTCCGGCGGGAGCGCGGGTGCCGAGTCCGGCAAGGGCACCAGGACAGACGACGGCGGCGTCACGCGTGCCGAGTACTGCGTGATCGCCTGTGCCGAGACCTGGCGGGACGCGGGCGAGATCCTGGCGAGCCCGATGGGCCTGATCCCGTCGGTGGGCGCCCGCCTCGCGCGGCTGACCTTCTCCCCCGACCTGCTGCTGACCGACGGCGAGGCGATGATCGTCCGCCCGGACGGGACCGTCGAGGGCTGGCTGCCGTACCGCGCGCATCTGGAGCTGGTCACCGGCGGGCGGCGGCACGTGATGATGGGCGCGAGCCAGATCGACCGGTTCGGCAACCAGAACATCTCCTGCATCGGCGACTGGGCGCGGCCGACGCGGCAATTGCTCGGGGTGCGCGGGGCGCCGGTCAACACGCTGAACAACCCGACGAGTTACTGGATCCCCCGGCACTCCCGGCGGGTGTTCGTGGAGAAGGTCGACCTGGTGTGCGGGGTGGGCTACGACCGTGCCGCCGGGGCCCGTCACCACCGACTGGCCCGGGTCGTCACGGATCTGGGCGTCCTCGACTTCGCCACGCCCGACCACGCGATGCGGCTCGTCTCGGTGCATCCGGGGGTGAGTGTGGAACAGGTCAGGGAGGCGACCGGGTTCGACCTGGTGGTCCCCGACCGGGTGCCGTACACACGTGAACCGACCGCGGCCGAGCTGCGGTTGATCCGCGAGGTGATCGACCCGGACGGCACCCGCGCGCGGGAGGTCGCCGGCTGATGGAGACGGCACTGACCCGGCTGGTCGGGGTGCGCTGTCCGATCGTGCAGAGCGGCATGGGCTGGGTGGCGGGCCCGCGGCTGGTGTCGGCGGCGGCGAACGCGGGGGCGCTGGGTGTGCTCGGCTCGGCGACCATGACCGTGGACGGGCTGCGGGAGGCGGTCCGCGAGGTGCGCTCCCGTACGGACGCGCCGTTCGGGGTGAACCTGCGGGCCGACGCGGCGGACGCCGGGGACCGGGTGCGGATCCTGATCGACGAGGGGGTGCGGGTGGCGTCGTTCGCGCTCGCGCCGTCCCGTGAGCTGATCGCCGTGCTGAAGGAGGCGGGGGTCGTCGTCATCCCCTCGGTGGGGGCGCGGCGGCATGCCGAGAAGGTCGCCGCGTGGGGCGCGGACGCAGTCGTCGTGCAGGGCGGGGAGGGCGGCGGGCACACCGGGGAGGTGGCGACGAGCGTGCTGCTGCCGCAGGTGGTGGACGCGGTGGACATCCCGGTGGTGGCGGCGGGCGGTTTCTTCGACGGGCGGGGTCTGGTCGCGGCGCTGGCCTACGGGGCGGCGGGGGTGGCGATGGGCACCAGGTTCCTGCTGACCTCGGACTCGACCGTGCCGGACGGGGTGAAGGCGCGCTATCTGGCGGCGACGGTCCGGGACGTCACGGTCACCCGTGCGGTGGACGGGCTGCCGCATCGCATGCTGCGCACGGACCTGGTGACGGCGCTTGAGGACGCGGGCCGGGTACGGGCGCTGCTGCACGCGGTGCGCGGGGCGGCGGGTTTCCGGAGGCTGTCGGGGCTCACCTGGCGGCAGTTGGTGCACGACGGCCTCGCGCTGCGGCACGGCAGGGAGCTGTCCTGGAGCCAGGTCCTGCTGGCCGCGAACACGCCGATGCTGCTGCGCTCGGCGATGGTGGACGGCCGCACGGACCTCGGGGTGATGGCCGCCGGGCAGGTCGCCGGGGTGATCGACGACCTGCCGTCGTGCGCGGAGCTGGTGGAGCGGATCATGCGGGAGGCGGCGGAGGTGCAAGACCGTCTGACCACCACGCGCTGACGGCCGTCACAGCCGCTCGATGACCGTCACGTTCGCCTGTCCGCCGCCCTCGCACATCGTCTGGAGGCCGTAGCGCCCGCCCGTGCGCTCCAGTTCGTGCAGCAGGGTCGTCATCAGCTTGGCGCCGGTGGCGCCCAGGGGATGGCCGAGGGCGATCGCGCCGCCGTTGACGTTGACCTTCGCGGGGTCGGCGCCGGTCTCCTCCATCCAGGCGAGGACGACGGGCGCGAAGGCTTCGTTGATCTCGACGAGGTCGATGTCGTCGAGGGTCAGACCGGTCTTCTTCAGGGCGTGCGCGGTGGCCGGGATGGGCGCGGTCAGCATACGGATCGGGTCCTCGCCGCGCACCGAGAGATGGTGGACGCGCGCGCGGGGCGTGAGCCCGTGGTCGCGGACGGCGCGCTCGGAGGCGAGGAGCAGCGCGGCGGCGCCGTCGGAGACCTGCGAGGAGCAGGCGGCGGTGACGGTCCCGCCGTCAATGACGGGTTTCAGGGCGGCCATCTTCTCCAGGGAGGTGTCCCGGCGCGGCCCCTCGTCCGCGCTCACCTCGCCGTAGGGGACGGTCTCGCGGGTGAACCGGCCCTCGTCGAGGGCGCGCACCGCCCGCCGGTGCGAGCGCAGCGCGAACTCCTCCTGGTCCTCCCGGCTGATGCCCCACTTGGCGGCGATGCTCTCGGCGCCGGCGAACTGGTTGACGGGCCGGTCGCCGTAGCGGGCGCGCCAGCCCTGGCTGCCCGCGAAGGGGCCCTCGGTGAAGCCGAGGGGTGCGGCGGCCTGGCGGGTGGCGTAGGCGATGGGGATCTGCGACATGTTCTGCACGCCGCCGGCGACGACGAGGTCCTGGGTGCCGGAGAGCACGGCCTGCGCGGCGAAGTGCACGGCCTGCTGGGAGGATCCGCACTGCCGGTCGACGGTCACGCCGGGCACCTCCTCGGGCAGTCCGGCGGCCAGCCAGCAGGTGCGGGCGATGTCGCCGGCCTGGGGTCCGACCGTGTCCAGGCAGCCGAACACGACGTCCTCCACGGCGGCCGGGTCGATGCCCGCGCGTGCGACCAGCGCCCGCAGCACATGGGCGCCGAGGTCCGCCGGATGCACTCCGGCGAGCCCTCCCCCGCGCCGCCCGACGGGCGTACGGACCGCTTCGACGATGAATGCCTCGGCCATGGCGACTCCCCTGCGCGTCAAGGACTGTTCGGGCGACTACTCCCGTACGGCGATGCCGTCGAGCACCATCGACAGGTACTGCCGGGCGATCTCCTCCGGGCTGTGCTGTCCGCCGGGCCGGTACCAGGACGCGGCGACCCAGACGGTGTCGCGGACGAACCGGTAGGTGAGGCGGACGTCGAGGTCGGCGCGGAAGACCCGGTCGGCGACCCCGCGCTCCAGCGTGGACAGCCACGCCTCCTCGAAGCGGCGCTGCGACTCGGCGAGGAACGCGAACCGCTCCTGCGCGACGAGCTGTTTGCTCTCCTTCTGGTAGATCGCGACGGCGGCGCGGTGCCGGTCGATCTCCCGGAACGACTCGGTGACCAGGGCTTCGAGGGTCTCGCGGGGGCCCTTCCCGGCGGCGAGGACGCTGTCGTAGCCGTCCCACAGCTCGTCGAGGAAGGTGCGCAGGATCTCCTCCAGCATCGATTCCTTGGAGTCGAAGTGGTAGTAGAGGCTGCCCGCGAGCATGCCCGCGTGGTCGGCGATCTTGCGGACGGTGGTGGCGTTGTAGCCCTGTTCGGCGAAGACCTCGGCGGCGGTGCCGAGGAGTTCGCGCCGGCGGGCGGGGGCGGCGGTCACCTGGGGCTTCTTCTTGGTCGGCACGGAACCCATTGTGGTCCTACGCGTGCTGGCTGCTGACGGGGACGACCTCGCCCGTCATGTACGAGGAGTAGCCGGACGCCAGGAACACGATGACGTTGGCGACCTCCCAGGGTTCGGCGGGGCGTCCGAACGCCTCGCGCGCGGTCAGTTCCTCCAGCAGTCCGGGCGTGGTGACCTTGGCGAGGTGGGGGTGCAGGGCGAGGCTCGGCGCGACGGCGTTGACCCGCACGCCGTAGGGGGCGGCCTCGATCGCCGCGCAGCGGGTCAGGGCCATGACGCCGGCCTTCGCGGCGGCGTAGTGGGCCTGTCCGGCCTGGGCGCGCCAGCCGACGACGGAGGCGTTGTTGACGACGACCCCGCCGCCGGTCGCGCGCATCCGGCGCAGGGCGGCGCGGGTGCAGCGGAAGGTGCCGCCGAGGGTCACGTCGAGCACCCGGGACCACTGGTCGTCGGTCATGTCGACGAGGGGCGCGGTGCCGCCCAGACCGGCGTTGTTGACGACGACGTCGAGGCGGCCGTGGGTGTGCTCGGCGGCGTCGAACAGGGCGCGCACCTGGGTGTCGTCGGTGACGTCGCAGGGGTGCGCGGAGACCGCCTCGGCGCCGAACTCCTCGGTGAGGGCGGCCTCGTACGCCTTGAGGCGGCGGGTGTGGGCGTCGCTGATCAGCACGCGGGCGCCCTCCTCCAGGAGGCGGCGGGCGGTCGCCCCGCCGATGCCCGCGCCGGCCGCGGCGGTGACGACGGCGGTGCGGCCCTTCAGCAGCCCGTGCCCGGGCACATAGGCCGGGCTCTCGACGTCTGTCATGGGCCCACGCTAACCTACCAAACACTTGTTAGGGAAGGACGGCAGCCCATGGATCTCGCCCTCACCCGGGAAGAGGAGGCGTTCCGCGAGGAGGCCCGCGGCTGGCTCGCCGCGCATGTGCCGCGCACCGCGCTGCCGTCCCTGGAGACGGCGGAGGGGTTCGCCGCGCACCGCGCGTGGGAGGCCGAACTGGCCGCGGACCGCTGGTCGGTGGTGAACTGGCCCGCGCGCTACGGCGGCCGGGACGCGGGTCCGGTGCGCTGGCTGCTCTTCGAGGAGGAGTACTGGGCGGCGGACGCGCCCGGCCGCGTCGGCCAGAACGGCATCGGTCTGCTCGCACCCACCCTGCTCGCGCACGGCACGGAGGAGCAGCGCGCGCGGGTGCTGCCGCCGATGGCGACGGGCGAGGTGGTCTGGGCGCAGGCGTGGTCGGAGCCCGAGGCCGGCTCCGATCTGGCGTCGCTGCGCTCGCGCGCGGTGCGCACGGCCGGCGGCTGGCTGCTGAGCGGGCAGAAGACCTGGTCCTCGCGCGCGGCGTTCGCCGACCGCGCCTTCGGCCTGTTCCGCTGCGATCCGACGGCCCCGAAACCCCATCAGGGGCTCCTGTACGTCATGTTCGGCCTGCGCGCCCCGGGGGTCACGGTCCGTCCGGTCGGCCGTCTGGACGGCGAGCCGGCGTTCGCCGAACTCTTCCTGGACGAGGTGTTCGTGCCGGACGAGGACGTCATCGGGGAACCGGGCGAGGGCTGGCGGATCGCGATGTCCACGGCCGCCGACGAACGCGGGCTCACCCTGCGCTCCCCCGGCCGCTTCCTGGCCGCCGCCGACCGGCTGCACGCCCTGTGGCTGGCCAGGGGCGCCCCGCCGGAGACGGCGGGGCGGGTGGCCGACGCCCTGATCGGCGCCCGCGCCTACCAGTTGTTCACCTACGCGGCGGCGGCCCGCACGCGCGCGGGCGAGCGGCTCGGCCCGGAGTCGAGCATGAACAAGGTGTTCTGGTCCGAGCTGGACATCGCGCTGCACGAGACGGCGCTCGACCTGCTGGGCGCGCGGGGCGAGGCGGCGGACACCGCGTGGGCGCGGCGGTACGTGTTCGCGCTGGCCGGTCCGATCTACGCGGGGACGAACGAGATCCAGCGCGACATCGTCGCCGAGCGGCTGCTCGGCCTGCCGAAGGGACGCCGCTGATGCGCTTTCTCCTCGACCCGGAGCAGCGGGCGTTCGCCGCCTCCCTGGACGCGATGCTGACGGCCGCCGACACCCCGGGGACGGCCCGGGAGTGGGGCCGCGGCGCGCACGCGCGCGGGCGCGCGCTGTGGGCCCGGCTCGCCGGCGCCGGGGTGTTCGCGCTGGCGGTGCCGGAGGCGTACGAGGGTCTGGGGCCGCGTCCTGTGGACCTCGCCGTGGCCTTCGTCGAGCTGGGCCGGCACGCGGTGCCGGGGCCGCTGGTGGAGACGGTGACGGCGGCGGCCCTGCTCCGCGAACCGGGCCCGGCGAAACGGCTGCTGCCCGCGCTGGCGTCGGGCGCGTCGATGGCCACGGTGGCCTACGAGGGCGCGCCGGACGAGGAGGGGGCGTTCGCACTGGACGGTGACGCGGCGGACGTACGGCTGTCCGTGACGCCCGCCGGTCTGCGGCTCGCCCCCGGGTACGACGGCGTACGGCCCTCCCTGGACCCGGCGCGGCGGCTGGCCCGGCTCACGGCGGGCGGTGAGCTGCTCTCCGTCGGTCCGCCCGCGCCGGAGGCCCTGCTGATCGCCCGGCTCGCCACGGCCGCGCAGGCCCTCGGCGTCGGACTGGCGCTGCTGGAGCGGACGGTGGCGTACGTCGGGCGGCGTACGCAGTTCGGGGTGCCGGTGGGGTCGTTCCAGGCGGTGAAGCACCGGCTGGCGGACACCCGGATCGCGCTGGAGTTCGCCCGGCCGCTGGTGCTGGGCGCCGCCGTGACGATGGACCCGGCGGACGTGGCGGCGGCGAAGGCGAGCGCCTGCGAGGCGGCGTACGGGGCGGCGCGCACCGCGCTCCAGGCGCACGGCGCGATCGGGTACACGGCGGAGTACGACCTGTCGCTGTGGCTGACCAAGGCCCGCGCCCTGCGCACGGCGTGGGGCACGCCGGACGAGTGCCGGGCGGCCGTGCTCGCGGCCCGTGCCCGGCCGGTCAGCCGGTGACCTTGGCGACGAAGGCGGCCAGGTTGGTCACGGTCCGCCGGATCTTCTCCTCCAGGCCGATCGTCTCGTGCAGCCGGGCGCCCACGCCCGCGTCGCGCAGTCCGCGCACGTACAGCGAGCAGGCGAGGTCGGCGCAGAGGTAGGCGCCCACCGAGTTGCCCTGCTGTCCGGCCCGGCCCGCCCTGGGCGCGACCATCAGCGCGACCCCGCCGGAGTGCGTGGTCAGGCACATCGAGCACATGCTGCGCCGCGCCTGTCCGACGGCGCCCGTGCCGGCCCGCAGGGCGAGCGCCGTCAGACGGCCCTCCAGCTCGACGGCGAGGTAGGCCCGGTCGGGGGCCTGGGGGTCGCGCCAGCCGAGGTAGTCCAGGTGCTCCCAGGGCCGCTCGGCCAGGTCGCGGGGCACGGACAGCCGCTTGGCCTCGCCCTTGGTGCAGTTCACGAAGGCGGCGCGGATCTCTGGTTCGGTCACGGGCTTCATAACAGCGAGGCTAATTTGCCTAAACCTTTTAGGCAAACGCATAATCGCTTCAGGCCGAATGGCTTCAGGACGAGGAGAGGTCGAGGAGAGGGTGGATCACATGGCGCGCGTCGGACTGACCACGGAACGCCTGGTGCGGGCGGGCGCGGAGCTGGCCGACGAGGCGGGCTTCGACGAGGTGACCGTCTCGGCGCTGGCCCGGCGCTTCGACGTCAAGGTGGCGAGCCTGTACTCCCATGTGCGCAACTCCCAGGACCTCAGGACCAGGATCGCCCTGCTCGCCCTGGAGGAGATGGCCGACCGGGCCGCCGACGCGCTGGCCGGGCGGTCCGGCAAGGACGCCCTGACCGCACTGGGGAACGTCTACCGCGACTACGCCCGCGACCACCCCGGCCGCTACGCCGCCGCCCAGATCCGCCTGGACCCCGAGACGGCGGCCGCGAGCGCGGGCGTCCGGCACGCCCGGATGACCCGGGCGCTGCTGCGCGGCTACGACCTGGACGAGCCCGACAGCACCCACGCCGTCCGGCTGCTCGGCAGCGTCTTCTCCGGCTATGTCGGCCTGGAGCTGGGCGGCGGCTTCGACCACAGCGCCCCGGACTCCGACGAGTCCTGGAGCCGGATCCTCGACGCCCTCGACGCGCTGCTGCGCAACTGGCCGGCCGCCTGACGCCGCTCAGTGACCGCCGTGCCCGGGACCGGACCCGTGGTGCCCGCCGGTGAGTTCGCGGTACTCCCGCGGGGTCGGCTTCGGGATCCGGGTGCCCGGCCCGAACATGGCCCGCGCCAGCCGCGCCCGCACCCGCTGCGAGACGGTGACCGGTCTGCGCACGCCGTTGGCGTCGACGCGGGGGCCGATCTCGTAGGGCGGCGGCTGCTCGTGCTGGGTGAGGGTGAACAACTGCTCCGCGTCCAGGGGTTCGTGGACCTCGACGTACTCCCCGTGCGGCAGCCGTTTGATCGTGCCGGTCTCCCGGCCGTGCAGCACCTTGTCCCGGTCCCGGAGTTGCAGTCCCAGACAGATCCGCTTGGTCACCATGAAGGCGACGACCGGCGCCACGAACACGGCGACGCGCACGAACCAGGTGATGGCGTTGATGGACAGATGCAGATGGGTGGCGACGATGTCGTTGCCGCCGCCGATCAGCAGCACCCCGTACAGCGTCAGCCAGGCCACGCCCAGCCCGGTGCGCACCGGCACGTTCCGCGGCCGGTCCAGGACGTGGTGCTCCCGCTTGTCCCCGGTGATCCACGCCTCGACGAACGGATACAGCCCGAGGGCGAGCAGGATCAGCGGGAAGAGGGAGAAGGGGATGAGGACGCCCGGGATCAGGGTGTGCCCGAAGGCGCTGATCTCCCAGCCCGGCATCACCCGGATCAGCCCCTCGGAGAACCCGAGGTACCAGTCGGGCTGCGCGCCGGTGGTCACCAGGTCGGGCCGGTAGGGGCCGAAGGCCCACACCGGGTTGATGGTGGCGATCCCGGCCATCAGGGTCAGCACGCCGAAGACCAGGAAGAAGAACCCGCCGGCCTTCGCCATGTAGACCGGCATGAACGGCATGCCGGTCACCGACTTCTGGTCGCGTCCCGGGCCCGGGTACTGGGTGTGCTTGTGGAAGAACACCAGGATCAGATGGGCCACCACCAGCGCCAGCATGATGCCGGGCAGCAGCAGGACATGGATCGGGTACAGCCGCGAGATGATGTCGTGGCCCGGGAACTCCCCGCCGAACAGGAAGAACGACAGATATGTGCCGACGACCGGGATCGACAGGATCGCCCCGTCGGCGAACCGGATCCCGGTGCCGGACAGCAGGTCGTCCGGGAGCGAGTAGCCGGTCAGACCGGTGAGGATGCCCAGCATCAACAGGGTCCAGCCGAACAGCCAGTTGACCTCGCGCGGCTTGCGGAAGGCGCCGGTGAAGAACACCCGCATCATGTGCACCAGCATGCCGGTGACGAAGACCAGCGCGGCCCAGTGGTGGATCTGCCGGATCAGCAGGCCGCCGCGCACGTCGAAGCTGATGTCGAGCGTCGACTCGTACGCCTTGGTCATCGGGATGCCGTTGAGCGGGACGTACGAGCCGTCGTAGACGACCTCGGCGCTGCTGGGCTCGAAGAACAGGGTCAGATAGACGCCGGTGAGGATCAGGACGAGGAAGCTGTAGAGGCAGACCTCGCCCAGCATGAAGGACCAGTGGTCGGGGAACACCTTGCGCAGGTTCGCGCGGGCCAGCCCGTACAGGCCGAGCCGGCCGTCGGCCCAGTCGGCGATCCGCTCGCCCCGCGCGGGCTCCGCGCCCCGGCCCTGGTGCCGTCCCTCGTGCCCCGGTCGCGCGCCGTCTTCCATACGCCGCCGCCTCCCCGTCGGATCGTCCCAGGGTGGCACGGCGGCCCGGCGGGGCCAATGGGGCGTACGGCGGTGGGAGGCGTGCTACGGCCGGACGATCCCGGCCGCCCGGGCCGCCACCAGCCACGTGGGGAACTCGCCCACCAGCCGGTCGTACAGCTCGGCGTCCGACACCTTGCGGGGGTCGGAACCGGCGTGGAAGAAACCGGCGTTGTCGACGGCCCGCTTGGCCGGCACGGGCAGGTCGTCGAGCCTGCGCAGGAAGTCGAACTGCTTGCTGCCGCGGTCGCCGAAGCCGACGAACTGCCAGAACAGCGGCAGCCGTGACGCCTTGCACAGATAGCGTTCGGCGGCGAGCTTGTTGATCGGGCCGCCGTCGGTCTGGAAGACGACGAGCGCCGGTTCCCGCGCACCGCTGTCGAGGTAGTGGTCGATGACCGCGTCCATCGCCAGGTGGTAGCTGGTCTTCCCCATGTGCCCGAGCCCGGCCACGATCCGCTCCACCTTGCCCCGGTGGTCGGCGAGCGCGATGTCCGTGACGGCGTCGACGTCGGTGGAGAAGAAGACCACCGGCACCCGGCCGTCGTCGTCGAGGTGCGCGGACAGCCCCAGCACCCGGTCGGCGAGCGCCTGCACACTGCCGTCCTGGTAGTACGGCTTCATCGACCCCGAGTAGTCGACCACCAGGTAGACGGCGGCCCGCTGACCGTCGAGCCCGTGCTTCGTGAGGGAGACCCCGGCGTGCTGGTAGTGACCGACCAGCGCGGGTGCGGTCTCCTGGACCTTGCTGAGACTGATCGCGACCATGGCCCCCACCTTCCCATATCGACGGCGTTCGCTATTTTGTTCGCTCGCGCATGTTTCGCCCTCGCCGAGAAAGCCCGAGGAACCGGCCGTGGAACCCGAGTCCGCCGTCACCACCTGCTACCGCCATCCCAAGGTGGAGTCGTATGTGAGCTGCACCCGCTGCGAGCGGTTCATCTGCCCGGACTGCATGCGCGAGGCGGCCGTCGGCCATCAGTGCCCCGAGTGCGTGCGCGAGGGCGCGCGGTCGGTCCGCCGGCCCCGGACCGTCGTCGGCGGCCGGGTCTCGACGGTGCCGGTGGTGACCTACGTCCTCATCGCGCTGAACGTCCTCGCCTACCTGGGCGAGCTGATACGCCCGGCGCTGGTCGACCGCTTCCAGATGCTCGGCGCGGCGCTCACCGGGCCGGACGGCGGCCTGTACGTCTGGGACGCGGCCCACCCGGACGGCTACCAGCCCACGGGTGTGGTGGACGGCGAGTGGTACCGCCTGCTGACCGGCGCGTTCCTCCATCTGCCGGCCACCGAGGGCACGTTCGGGATCCTGCACATCGTGATGAACATGGTGTCGCTGTGGAACCTCGGCCGGCTCGTGGAGTACCGCCTCGGCCGGGTCCGCTACCTCGCCCTCTATCTGCTCTCCGCGCTCGGCGGCTCGGTGCTGGTCCTGCTGATCGCGCCCACCGCCCCCACGGTCGGCGCGTCCGGCGCGATCTTCGGAGTCGGCGCCGCCTACTACGTCCTCGCCCGCCGCCTCGGCGACGACATGAACACCGTCAACCGCTTCATGGCGGGCCTCGTCCTCTGGCTCGTGATCTCCGCGGCCTTCACCTCCTGGCAGGGCCACCTGGGCGGCCTCCTCACCGGCGGGGCGATATCCCTGGCCTACGCGTACGCCCCGCGCGGACCGCGGCAGGCCCTGATCCAGGCGGCGGCCTGTGCGAGCATGCTGGTGCTGCTGGCGGCGGTCGCGTTCGCCAAGGTGTCCGAGCTGACCGGTGGAGGCGTGGCCCAGTGAGACGTACCCGCATCCTGCTGTGCACGGTCGTCCCCGTCGTCCTCGGCGCGACCGCCTGCTTCCTCGGCCCCACCGACTCCGCCGTCGGCCCGGCCGGGGCCTCCGTCACCACCACGCAGCACCCCCGCGCGGAGGCCAAGAGCCGCGCCGAGCAGGAGCGGGCGGCCGACGACAAGCTGATCGCGAGCCTGCCGCCCGGTCTGGCCGCACCGGCGAAGAAGACGCTGGCCCAGCAGTTGGTGTCCAGTGCCGAGAACTCGACCCTGGACTGGCGCGACACCTTCGGCCGGATCGAGGACCTCGGCGACGGGCAGGGCTACACGGCGGGCGTCATCGGCTTCTGCACCGGTACGAACGACCTGCTCACCCTGGTCGAGCGCTACACCGCCGACCACCCGGACAACGGGCTCGCCCGGTATCTGCCCGCCCTGCGCGCGGTCGACGGCACCGACTCGCACGAGGGCCTCGACCCCGGCTTCACGGCCGCCTGGAGGGCGGAGGCCGAACAGCCGGCCTTCCGGCGGGCCCAGCTCGCCGAGCGCGACCGCGCCTACTTCGAACCGGCGGTCCGCCTCGCCAAGCTCGACGGCCTCGGCACGCTGGGCCAGTTCGTCTACTTCGACGCGATGGTCTTCCACGGCCCCGGCATCGACGCCGACGGCTTCTACGTCCTGCGCGAGCGTGCCCTGCACAAGGCGGACTCCCCCGCCCGGGGCGGCTCCGAGACGACGTACCTGGACGCCTTCCTCGACGTCCGCCGCGCGGCCATGCGGGAGAAGAACCCCGGCACCGACACCAGCCGCGTCGACACGGCCCAGCGACGGTTCCTGGACGACGGCAACCTCGACCTGAGCACACCGCTGCGCTGGCAGATGTACGGGGAGACGTACCGGGTGCCCTGAGCGCCGCGCGGGCGGGCTCAGGCCGGTGGTGGGCGTCCCGTCGACCAGCCGTGGAGGGTGAAGGCCGGCCAGTGGTTCTCGGGGAGGCGGGTGCGGGCTGCGCTCAGGGCCTCGACGGGGGTGCGGCCGGGGAGGTTCTCGTAGAACGAGCGGGCCATGCGGGCCGCGACGCTGTCGGGGACCTCCCACAGGGCGCCGATCGCAACCCGGCCCCCGGCGCCCAGGAACGCCGTCGCCAGGGTGGGCGCGTCGGCGAGCCGGGGATCCGCGGCGGCCGACTCGCAGGACGAGAGGAAGACGACGGACGGGGCCCGCCCGCCCGCGCAGGCCCGTTCCAGGTGCGACAGCGTGAACAGCCCGTCGGAGAGGACCAGCCCGGAGCGGTCGGGACGGTCGGCGTCCAGGACGCTGTGTCCCGCGAAGTGGAAGAGGTCCGCCTCGGCGAGGAGCCGGGTCACGGCGTCCCTGGTCACCGGCCGGGAGGAGTCCGTCAGGACGAGACGCTCCGGCCCGGACAGCGCGGCGAAACCGCGGCGGCACTCATCGATGTGCCGGCGCAGGGTGCGGCTCGGGTCGCAGGCGACGAAGGCGGCCTTGCGCAGCGGCAGGTCGGCCGAGCGCAGCGCTCGCGCGAGGAACTCGGCGTTCGGGATCTGGAGCACCTCCCAGGTCCGGCCCAGGGGGATGCCGGTGGCGGGCAGCGGAACGGCGTGCCAGGGCACCCAGTTCAGGTCCGCGGCGGTGACGGCGATCCGGGTGAGGCCGCGGGAGTCCGTGGCGTCGAGGACGGGCCCGAGGAAGCGCGCGCCGAGCCAGGTGAGCAGGGCGCGGAAGGTGTCCGGGGTGTCGGAGGTGAGCCGGTGCAGCCGGATCTCGGTGGCGCTCGCGGATCCCCCGGTGGCGCGGGCGACCTCGGCCAGCGGGATCCGCCGGGCGCCGTCCTCGACACGGACGCCGTCGGGGCCGTTGCGCAGGACGAAGCAGGCCAGGTGGAGGGTGTCGTCGACGTGGATGTGGAGGAGCAGGACGTCATGGGGCAGGCGCGCGCCGAGTGCGCGCAGCAGGTCCGCGCGCGGCGGCGGTGCGGTCGTGCGGGCCGCGGTCAGGGCGCGGCCGGTGTGCCGGTCGGACGCCCACCAGCGTTCCTCCGGGCTTCTGCCGAGGCGGCGCAGCACGGTGGCGTGCAGCCTGCGGATCTCCAGGGAGCCGCGCGTCACCTCGGCCTTGTACCGGGCGGGGGCCTGTCCGACGCGCAGTGCCTCCAGCTCGTCCAGGGCCTCGTCCAGGAGTTCCAGAGCGGCCGCCAGGTCTTCACGGCCGACGTACCGCTCGGCCGCGTTGAACAGGCTGTCCGTCAGCCAGCGTGGCTGCCCCGCGCCCCTGAGGATGTCGACGGCCTCCAGCGAGGTGCGCAGGGCCTGTTCGCCGAGGCCCAGGACGTCGAGTGCGGTCGCCGCGTTGGTGAGCGCGCCGCCCACCAGCGCGGGGCCGTCGACCTGCGGGGCGAGCAGGCGAACGCGGTCGACCAGGGCACGGACCTCGGCGGCCGGCGCCTCGCCGAGGGGGCGCTTCGCGTAGCCGATGACGGTCCCCAGGAGATTGGTGGCCGTGAGCAGCTCGCGCCGCCGGTCGTCGAGCCGTTCCCGGATCGTGAGGGCTCGGCGGAAGCACCCGGCCGCCTCGGTGGCCCGCTCCGGCCGCCGCTCCCGCCGGGCCAGGGTGACAAGGGCCTTGCCCAGCGAGTTGAGCAGAGAGGCTTCCCGCGCTCTCCACTGCTCGTCGCCCCGGTCCGATGCCTCGGTGATCACCTCCAGCCCTCTCTCCAGAACCCGGCGCGCCTCGTGGAGTTGCCCGGCACCGGCTTCGGTGTACTCCGACAGGGCGTTGCCCAGCGTCAGGGCCGCGTCGGGAAGCGTGTCCCGGAAGCCGTGGCGCTCCGCCAGGTCCATCGCCTCGCGGCCCACCGTGATCGCCTCCTCGATCAGCGCGCTCTCGTTCCAGGCGCTGTTCTCCTTCAGCACGGTCGCGAGTGTGAGGCTCACCCGCTGCCGTTCCCTGGGGAGGCCGTCGGCCAGTTCGCGGGCCTCGTCGAGGAGGATCCGCGCCTCCCGCAGCCGGGCCTCCGGAGTGCTCCCTCCCTGCACACTCACCACGATCGCCAGGTTGGTCCGGCATCTGACGGTCCACCAGGGGTGGCCCAGCAGGTCGGCGGCGCGCAGCGCGGTCCGCAGCCGCATCTGCGAGGAGCGCGCCTCGCTCTCCGTCGCGGTCCGGCCCAGGCCGAAGGACGCGTGGATCTCCTTCTCCAACTCCTCTCGGGAGGGATGACAGCGGCGCAGCCGGCGGTAGTGTGCGCGCACCCCGGGCTCGACGGGACCGAGCCAGGCGGGGACGTCCTCGGGTGCCGCGCCCACGCCCGGCGGCACGGGGAGTTCCGGCGCGGCGGGTGTGCGGGCCGCCGCGTCCCGGGCCCGCTCCAGCAGCACGGCGGTGGCCCGTTCGGCGAGGAACGCGGCCTTGACGCCGACCCAGTCGACGAGGTCGGTCGTGTCGTGCAGCCAGGAGAGGGCCCATTGGGCACCTCCGCAGCCGGAGGACTGCGCCAGCTCGATCACCGTCGTCTGGAAGAGCCGGCGCAGCACACCGTCCGGCAGCGCGGTGAAGTCACCGTCGCGCAGGAGGGCGAGGGCCGCGACGGGATCGTCCAGCCGGGCGCGGATGTGGACACGGGCGGCGAGGAGCAGGGCCCGGCCCTCGGCGGTGACCGCCGTGTCCTTCTTCTCCAGCGTCGCGGTGAAAGCGGCCTCCCAGGCGGGGAGTTGCCCGGCGGGGGCCCGGGTCCACCGGCCCTCGTCCAGCACTTGGCGGAAGGCGTCGCCCCCGGAGCGGCCCTGCCCCTGCACGAACAGGGTCAGCGCCTGGTCGAAATCACCCGCCGCCAGGTGCGCGCAGACCAGATGGAAGTACCGCTGGTCGGCCTTCTCGGTGTCCCCGGCGGCCTGGAAACACGCCACGGCCCGGGTGAAGTGCCGGGCCGCCTCGCGGTGCCGCTCCAGGTCGTCGGTGAGGAGGTTGCCGAGGTTGCCGTGCAGACAGGCCAGGACGGACATGCCGTCCGGCGTTCCGGGCTCGGCCCCGGCCTCGTCGGCGAGGCCGCGCAGACCGGTCTCGTAGACCTGACGGGCCTTCTCCGACCGCCCCTCGCGGCGGTGCAGGCTGCCGAGCGTGACGGCGACATTGGCCGCCACCTGGGCCGCGCCCGACGACAGGGCTTCGCCGAACGCCTCGTCCAGCAGGGCGAAGGCACGCTCCGGATCGGAGTCGGAGAGTTCCCCACCGCAGTTGACCAGGGCGGCGAGCCGGACCCACTCGGTTCCCGGGGCAGGTGGGGCGTGCAGGATCTCCTCGAAGTGCAGCACGGCCTCGTCGCTGTCGCCGGTCCGTGCCGCCACGACCCCGGCGAGCAGGCCCGACCGGGCGCGCAGGAGCGGTTCGTCCAGTCCGTGGCTGTCCAGGAGGTGCAGGGCGGTCTCGGCCACCCGTCGGGCCGCGGCCGGTGCCGACTCCACGCGGGACGAGGCCCAGTCCAGGGCGGATTCGACGACCTCGGCACGTCGGCCGGCCGGCAGTGCCGCGAAGGCCGTGTTGTCGGGCCATCCCCCGGCACCGACCGCTTCCCAGTCCACGTCGCCCTCCATCCCCTGCCCGTGGCCGACGGCCAGCCAAGCACGAACGGCCCGCGCCGCAGGCGTCTTTGACAAAGGCGGCGGCGCCTGCCCCCAGGTCCGGTCGGGGACTGGGGCAGGCGCCGTCTGTGTTCCGTACGCCTTTGTACGGGACGTTTCTCGGGGGCCGTCGGTCAGACGGTCAGGGAGCGGTCCGTCGGGCGGATCGGGGCCGGGAGGTCGCTGGCGCCGGTGAGGAAGCGGTCGCAGCCGCGGGCGGCCGAGCGGCCCTCCGCGATCGCCCAGACGATGAGCGACTGGCCGCGGCCCGCGTCACCGGCGACGAAGACGCCCGGCACATTGGTCTGGAAGTCGGCGTCACGGGCGATGTTGCCGCGCTCGTCGAGGTCCAGGCCGAACTGCTCGACCAGGCCGTTCTCCCGGTCGGTGCCGGTGAAGCCCATGGCGAGGGTGACGAGCTGGGCGGGGATCTTGCGCTCCGTGCCCGGCTTCGGGGTCAGCCTGCCCTCGACGAACTCGACCTCGGTCAGGTGCAGCCACTGGACGTTGCCGTCCTCGTCGCCCTCGAAGTGGGTGGTGGAGACGGAGTAGACCCGCTCGCCGCCCTCCTCGTGCGCGGAGGTCACCTTGTAGAGCATCGGGAAGGTCGGCCACGGCTGGTGCGGGGCGCGCTCCTCGCCCGGGCGGGGCATGATCTCCAACTGGGTGACGGAGGCCGCGCCCTGGCGGTGGGCGGTGCCCACGCAGTCGGCGCCGGTGTCGCCGCCGCCGATGACGACGACGTGCTTGCCCTCGGCGGAGACGGGGGACGTCACGTAGTCGCCCTCCTGCACCTTGTTCGCCAGGGGCAGGTACTCCATCGCCTGGTAGACGCCCTTCAGCTCCCGTCCGGGGACCGGGAGGTCACGGGCGGTGGTGGCGCCGGCGGCGATGACGACGGCGTCGTAGCGCTTCTTGAGGTCGGTCGCCTTGAGGTCGCGGCCGATCTCGATACCGGTGCGGAAGCGGGTGCCCTCCGCGCGCATCTGCTCGATACGGCGGTTGATGTGCCGCTTCTCCATCTTGAACTCGGGGATGCCGTACCGCAGCAGGCCCCCGACGCGGTCGGCGCGCTCGTAGACGGCGACGGTGTGGCCGGCCCGGGTGAGCTGCTGGGCGGCGGCCAGGCCGGCCGGGCCCGAGCCGATCACGGCGACGGTCTTGCCGGACAGGCGCTCGGGGATCTGCGGGGCGACGGTGCCCGCGTCCCACGCCTTGTCGATGATCGAGACCTCGACGTTCTTGATGGTGACGGCGGGCTGGTTGATGCCCAGCACGCACGCCGACTCGCAGGGGGCGGGGCACAGCCGGCCGGTGAACTCCGGGAAGTTGTTGGTGGCGTGCAGCCGCTCGGAGGCGGCGCCCCAGTTCTCGCGGTAGGCGTAGTCGTTCCACTCGGGGATGAGGTTCCCGAGCGGACAGCCGTTGTGACAGAACGGGATGCCGCAGTCCATGCAGCGGCTGGCCTGCTTGCCGATGATCGGCAGCAGCGAGCCGGGGACGTAGACCTCGTTCCAGTCCTTGAGGCGGACGTCGACGGGGCGGGACGTGGCGACCTCGCGGCCGTGGTTCAGAAAGCCCTTCGGGTCAGCCATGGGTCGCCGCCTCCATCATCTTCTCGGTGATCTCGGACTCGGAGAGTCCCGCTCGCTCGGCGGCGTCCTTGGCGGCGAGCACTGCCTTGTACGTGCTGGGGATGATCTTGCTGAAGCGGTCGGCGGACGCGTCCCAGTCCGCGAGCAGCTTCTCGGCGACCGTGGAGCCGGTCTCCTCGGCGTGGCGGCGCACCACGTCGTGCAGCCACCGCTTGTCGGCGTCGTCCAGCGTCTCGACGGCGCTCAGGTTGCCGGCGTTGACGTTGTCGCGGTCGAGGTCGATGACGTAGGCGACACCGCCGGACATGCCGGCCGCGAAGTTGCGGCCCGTCTCGCCGAGGACGACCGCGTGACCGCCGGTCATGTACTCGCAGCCGTGGTCGCCCACGCCCTCGGAGACCACCAGCGCGCCGGAGTTGCGCACGCAGAACCGCTCACCGGTGCGGCCGCGCAGGAACAGCTCGCCGCCGGTTGCGCCGTAGGCGATGGTGTTGCCGGCGATGGTGGAGTACTCGGCGAGGTGCTCGGCGCCCCGGTCGGGGCGGACGATCACGCGGCCGCCGGAGAGGCCCTTGCCGACGTAGTCGTTGGCGTCGCCCTCCAGGCGCAGCGTGACACCGCGCGGCAGGAAGGCGCCGAAGGACTGGCCGGCGGAGCCCGTGAAGGTGATGTCGACGGTGTCGTCGGGCAGGCCCGCGCCGCCGAACTTCTTCGTCACCTCGTGGCCGAGCATGGTACCGACCGTGCGGTTGATGTTGCGGACCTTGACCTGGGCGCGCACCGGCTGGGCGTCGGCCTGGGAGTCGGCGGCCAGCGCGTCGGCGGCGAGCTTGATCAGCTCGTTGTCGAGCGCCTTCTCCAGACCGTGGTCCTGGGGGACGGCGTGGTGCAGGACCGCGCCCTCGGGCAGCTCGGGCACGTGGAAGAGCGGGGCCAGGTCGAGGCCCTGGGCCTTCCAGTGGTCGACGGCGCGCGCCACGTCGAGGACCTCGGCGTGGCCGACGGCCTCCTCGATCGAGCGGAAGCCCAGCTCGGCGAGGAGTTCACGGACCTCCTCCGCGATGAACCTGAAGAAGTTCACGACGTATTCGGCCTTGCCGGCGAAGCGGTCGCGCAGCACCGGGTTCTGGGTGGCGATGCCGACCGGGCAGGTGTCCAGGTGGC
>NZ_JAANNX010000153.1:0-2692 GCF_013363615.1 Streptomyces sp. CAI-85
ACGTGATGGAAGCTCTGCCTCTGGGAGTCCCGTGTACCCACACGTCGGGGTTGACACCTCGGGCCTGGCTACGCTGCGCGCAACGGTCGCTACGGTCCAGGACCTGTTGCGCGGCTTCGTCCCCACCGCGTACGCCGTACCCGCCTTCGTCACCGCCACGCCGGCGGGCCCGTGCTACGCACTGGCGGAAGGCGGCGCCGTCGTCGGCAGACGAGGGCGTTCCTCCGGCGCGTCCACCGCCGCCCGCCGCCCCGCCGCCGACAGCGACAGCGCCCGCATGATGGACCTCGTCGAACGCGCCCAGGCCGGCGAGGCCGACGCCTTCGGGCGCCTGTACGACCAGTACAGCGACACCGTCTACCGCTACATCTACTACCGCGTGGGCGGCAAGGCGACCGCCGAGGACCTCACCAGCGAGACCTTCCTGCGCGCCCTGCGGCGCATCGGGACCTTCACCTGGCAGGGCCGCGACTTCGGCGCCTGGCTCGTCACCATCGCCCGCAACCTCGTCGCCGACCACTTCAAGTCGAGCCGCTTCCGCCTGGAGGTCACCACCGGCGAGATGCTCGACGCCAACGAGGTCGAGCGCTCCCCCGAGGACTCCGTCCTGGAGTCCCTCTCCAACGCCGCGCTGCTGGACGCCGTCCGCCGGCTCAACCCCCAGCAGCAGGAGTGCGTGACCCTCCGGTTCCTCCAGGGACTGTCCGTCGCCGAGACCGCGCGCGTGATGGGCAAGAACGAGGGGGCCATCAAGACCCTCCAGTACCGGGCCGTACGCACCCTGGCCCGCCTCCTGCCGGACGACGCCCGCTGACGCACCCGTCCGGCGCCTACTGTCGGCCATCCCCAACTCACTTTCAGTGAAAGTCCGTTGACTTCCCGATCCGATCATCCGTCGTCCGTAACCCAAGTGCCGCGCCAGTCGTTGTGCGGGATACAGGCTCCCTGTGGTCACGTTCCGACCGCCGCCGATCACTCGATCGCGTGGCAGCGGTCCGGGCCGTGCAACCCTCGAGACCCCCGGGGAGCCGACCGTCATGACGAGAGGAGGTGCCGCCAGTGATCGCGAACGTATCGGCGCACCGGCGGGCGAGCGCCTTCGCCCAGGCTCTGGAGGAGCAGTCCGACCAGGCCACGGCGGCCGAGCAGACCGAAGGATCACCGCCGGCGCCGGCCGCTGCGGACCAGACCGAGCAGGGCCGTCTCCTGGCCCTCGCCACGAGTCTCGCCGAGCTGCCCAAGCCGGAACTCGACCCCGAGGTCAAGGTCGTTCAGCGGGCCCAGTTGGTCGCGGCGATGGAGGCCATGCTGCGATCGGGCACCGTGGGAGGCGAAGCCGCGGACCCTTCGGTACCCGAGCAGCGGTCCCACCGCGCCCGGGGAGCCCACCGGGCGAGTCCGCTGGGCAAGTTCCGGCCGCGCTCCCGCATCGCCAAGGGCCTCACGGCCGGCGGCCTGAGCGTGGGCGTCGCCGCCGGAGCGTTCGGCGGAGTCGCGGCCGCGAGTTCCGACGCCCTCCCCGGTGACGGGCTCTACGGGCTCAAGCGCGGCATCGAGGACTTCAAGCTCACCTACCTGGCCGACGGGGACGACGAGCGCGGGCGCACCTACCTCGACCAGGCGTCCACCCGGCTCAACGAAGCCCGCAGACTCATGGAGCGCGGCCGCGGCGGCCAGCTCGACCACGAGTCGCTCGGCGAGGTCCGGCGCGCCCTGTCCGGCATGCAGCACGACGCCTCCGAGGGCCACCGGCTGCTCCACGAGGCGTACGAGCGCGACCCGGAGTCCCTCGGCCCCATCCAGGCCCTCTCCGCGTTCTCCCGCTCGCACCGGGACACCTGGGGCGCCCTGCGCGACAAACTGCCCCTCCAGCTCGGCGACGTCAGTCAGCAGGTGTCGTCGGTCTTCGAGGCCATAGAGGACGAGGTCGCCCCGCTCCAGTCCCTGCTGCCGCAGCCACCGGCCCCGGGCGGTACGGGCACCGGCGGCAGCCGGAGCACCGGCTCGACGGCCACCGGCGGCACCGACACCGGCCGCTCCACGGCCCCCGGCACCGACGCCTCCCGCGGCGGCGGCACCGGAACCGGCAGCGGCACCGGCCCGAGCAAGTCCGCGGGCACGGGCACCGGCACCGGCGACGAGGGCCTCCTCGGCGGCAGCACCGGCGGTCTGCTCGACCCGCCCAAGGAGTCCGGCACGGCCTCCCCGTCCACGTCCAGCCCGGTCAAGCCGCCGGACGTGACGATCCCGCCGCTGCTCCCCGGCCTCCTGCCGGGCCTCGGCATCGACAGCCAGGACGCGGATTAGAGCAGATGGCACGCAGATGGGGGCACCCTTCCTGGGAAGGGCGCCCCCATCTGTCGTACTCCGTCAGAAGAACACCGACCGCCGCTGCACCAGCAGCTTGTACAGCGTGTGCTGGATCTGCTCCCGCACCTGGTCGGTGAGGTTGAACATCAGCATCGGATCCTCCGCCGCCTCCGGCGGATACCCGTCCGTCGGGATCGGCTCGCCGAACTGGATCGTCCACTTGGTCGGCAGCGGGATCGCGCCCAGCGGCCCCAGCCACGGGAAGGTCGGCGTCAGCGGGAAGTACGGGAAGCCGAGCAGCCGCGCCAGGGTCTTGGCGTTGCCGATCATCGGGTAGATCTCCTCCGCCCCGACGATCGAGCACGGCACGATCGGCGCGCCC
>NZ_JAANNX010000154.1:0-2528 GCF_013363615.1 Streptomyces sp. CAI-85
TCCCGGCGCTGACGGGTGTGGTGCACACCGCCGGTGTGCTGGACGACGGTGTGATGGAGACGCTGTCGCCGCAGCGGCTGGCTGGTGTGATGGGTGCGAAGGTGGAGGCCGCCTGGCATCTGCACGAGCTGACCCGAGATCTGGGCCTGGAGGCGTTCGTGCTGTTCTCGTCGCTGGCGGGGACGGTGGGCGGTGCGGGTCAGGCGAACTACGCGGCGGCGAACGCCTGCCTGGACGGGCTGGCGGCCTTGCGTCGGGCGCAGGGGCTGTCCGCCACGTCGGTGGCCTGGGGACGCTGGGCCGGTGACGGACTGGCCGCGGGCGAGGCCAGGGAGTCGTGGGCACACCGCGGCGGGGTCGCGCCGATGGAGCCGGGCGATGCGCTGAAGGTGCTGGAGTCGGTGCTGGGCCGGGGCGAGGAGCAGGTCGTCGTCGCGGACGTCGACTGGGAACGTTTCGCACCGCGGCTCGCGACCGCCCGCTCCGCTCCGCTCGTCGCGGAGATCCCGGAGGCGCGCCGCGCGCTGGAGACCACCGACGACGACGGCGCCGGCACGGTCGCAGACCCTGCCGAGGCCCTGCGCACCGAACTGGGCGCGCTCTCCCCTGCGGAGAAGGACCTGCGGCTGCTGGACCTCGTGCGCACACACGTCGCGGCCGTGCTCGGGCACAGCACCGACGAGGCGATCACAGCGGACCGGGCGTTCAAGGACCTCGGCTTCGACTCGCTCACCGCCGTCGAACTCCGCAAGCGCCTCACCGGCGCGACCGGACTGCGGCTGCCAGCGACCATCGTCTTCGACCACCCCACTCCCCAGCTCCTCGCCGACCGCCTGCGGGCGGAGCTGCCCGAAGGGGCCCGGCGCTTCGACAGCGTGGTCGGGGAACTCGACCGGCTCGCATCGGACATCTCCGCACTCGTCGGAGAGGCCGAGGACGACGCCCGGAACGAGATCTCCCTGCGGCTGAAGGCACTGCTCCAGCTGTGCAGTCCCGCCGAGGAATCCGAGTCCGAACCGGGCCGGGCGGCCGACAAGCTCGCCTCGGCCTCCGACGACGACGTCTTCGACTTCATCAGCAACGAACTCGGCATCTCCTGACCCCCGGCCCCCATCCCCTTGGCTCCTTTCTCCGCGCACCGCGTGACGACTTCCCGAACTTGGAGTAGTACGGCGTGACCAACACCAGCGAGGACAAGCTCCGTTACTTCCTGAAGCGAGTGACCGGCGAACTTCACGAAGCACGGCAACGCCTCCAGGAAGTGGAGTCGGGAGAGCGTGAGCCCATCGCGATCGTGGGGATGAGCTGCCGCTTCCCCGGCGGGGTCGACTCCCCCGAACGGCTGTGGCAGTTGCTCGCCTCGGGCGAGGACGCCTTCTCCGAGTTCCCGACGGACCGCGGCTGGGACACCGAGGGCCTGTACGACCCGGAGCTGTCGCGGCCGGGAACGTCGTACGTCCGCGAAGGCGGATTCCTCACCGACGTCGGCGACTTCGACCCCGCCTTCTTCGGGATCTCCCCGCGCGAGGCGACGGCGCTCGACCCGCAGCAGCGGCTGCTGCTGGAGACCTCCTGGGAGGCCATCGAGCGGGCCGGCATCGACCCGACGTCGCTGAAGGGCAGCCGTACCGGAGTCTTCGCCGGCACCAACGGCCAGGACTACGCCGCCCTGCTGCGCCGGGCCCCCAAGCAGTCCGAGGGCTACCTCGCCACGGGCATCGCGGCCAGCGTGGTCTCCGGGCGCCTGTCGTACACCTTCGGCCTCGAGGGCCCGGCGGTGACCGTCGACACGGCCTGCTCGTCCTCGCTGGTGACCCTGCACCTGGCGGTTCAGGCACTGCGCAACGACGAGTGCTCCCTCGCCCTCGCCGGCGGCGTCACCGTGATGGCCACCCCCGAGACGTTCGTGGAGTTCAGCCGCCAGGGCGCCCTGTCGCCGGACGGCCGCTGCAAGGCGTTCTCCGACGCCGCCGACGGTACGGCGTGGGGTGAGGGTGTCGGCATGCTGGTGCTGGAGCGGCTGTCGGACGCGCGTCGCAACGGCCACCAGGTGCTGGCGGTCGTACGCGGCTCGGCCGTCAACCAGGACGGGGCCAGCAACGGCCTCACCGCCCCCAACGGCCCCTCTCAGCAGCGCGTCATCCGCGCCGCCCTCGCCAACGCCGGGCTCACCACCGCACAGGTGGACGCCGTGGAGGCCCACGGCACGGGCACGACCCTCGGCGACCCGATCGAGGCCCAGGCCCTCCTCGCCACGTACGGCCAGGGCCGTCCGGCCGACCGCCCGCTGTGGATCGGCTCCCTCAAGGCGAACATCGGCCACACCGCCGCCGCCGCCGGTGTCGCCGGCGTCATCAAGATGGTCGAGGCGATGCGGCACGGTGCCCTGCCGCAGTCCCTCTACGTCGACGAACCCACCCCCCAGGTCGACTGGAACACCGGCGCCGTCCGCGTCCTCACGGAGCAGCGCGCCTGGCCGGAGACGGGAGGACCGCGCCGGGCGGGCATCTCCTCCTTCGGTGTGAGTG
>NZ_JAANNX010000155.1:0-2509 GCF_013363615.1 Streptomyces sp. CAI-85
AGACCCAGATCGAGGTCCGCTACCGCAACCGCTACGGCCGCGAGCGGGTCTACACGACCCCCTTCGAGGGCGCCGTGCCGTTCGTGAAGCGCCGGCACAGCGAGGCCGAGAGCGACTCCAGCCGGGAGCGCTTCGAGGGCTATATGCGCGAGGTGCCCTGCCCCACCTGTGAGGGCACCCGCCTGAAGCCGATCGTCCTCGCGGTCACGATCATGGACAAGTCCATCGCCGAGGTCTCCGCGATGTCCATCAGCGACTGCGCGGACTTCCTCGGCAAGCTGAAGCTGACCGCCCGCGACAAGAAGATCGCCGAGCGGGTGCTCAAGGAGGTCAACGAACGGCTGAAGTTCCTGGTCGACGTCGGCCTGGACTACCTCTCCCTCAACCGCGCGGCCGGCACCCTCTCCGGCGGCGAGGCCCAGCGCATCCGCCTGGCCACCCAGATCGGCTCCGGCCTCGTCGGCGTCCTGTACGTCCTCGACGAGCCGTCCATCGGTCTGCACCAGCGCGACAACCACCGGCTGATCGAGACCCTGGTCCGGCTGCGCGACATGGGCAACACGCTCATCGTCGTGGAGCACGACGAGGACACCATCAAGGTCGCCGACTGGGTCGTCGACATCGGCCCCGGCGCCGGTGAGCATGGCGGCAAGGTCGTGCACAGCGGCTCCCTCAAGGAGCTGCTCGCCAACACCGAGTCGCAGACCGGGCAGTACCTGTCGGGCAAGAAGGCCATCCCGGTGCCCGACATCCGCCGCCCGCTCGACCCGTCCCGCCGGCTCACCGTGCACGGCGCCCGGGAGAACAACCTCCAGGACATCGACGTGTCCTTCCCGCTGGGCGTCTTCACCGCGGTCACGGGCGTGTCCGGATCCGGCAAGTCCACACTGGTCAACGACATCCTGTACACCCACCTGGCGCGCGAGCTGAACGGCGCGCGCAGCGTGCCCGGCCGGCACACGCGTGTGGACGGCGACGACCTCGTCGACAAGGTGGTGCACGTCGACCAGTCGCCGATCGGCCGCACCCCCCGCTCCAACCCGGCCACCTACACCGGTGTCTTCGATCACGTCCGCAAGCTGTTCGCCGAGACCACCGAGGCGAAGGTCCGCGGCTATCTGCCCGGCCGCTTCTCCTTCAACGTCAAGGGCGGCCGCTGCGAGAACTGCGCGGGCGACGGCACCATCAAGATCGAGATGAACTTCCTCCCGGACGTCTACGTCCCGTGCGAGGTCTGCCACGGCGCCCGCTACAACCGGGAGACCCTGGAGGTCCACTACAAGGGCAAGTCCATCGCCGATGTGCTGAACATGCCGATCGAGGAGGCGGTGGACTTCTTCGAGGCGGTCCCCGCGATCGCCCGCCACCTCAACACCCTCAAGGACGTCGGCCTCGGCTACGTCCGGCTCGGCCAGTCCGCGACCACCCTCTCCGGCGGTGAGGCCCAGCGGGTCAAGCTCGCCAGCGAACTCCAGCGCCGCTCCACCGGCCGCACGGTCTACGTGCTGGACGAGCCGACCACGGGTCTGCACTTCGAGGACATCAGCAAGCTGCTGAAGGTCCTCTCCGGCCTGGTCGACAAGGGCAACACGGTCATCGTCATCGAGCACAACCTCGATGTGATCAAGACCGCCGACTGGATCGTGGACATGGGCCCCGAGGGCGGTGCGGGCGGCGGACTCGTGGTCGCCGAGGGCACCCCGGAGGAGGTCGCCGCGGTACCTGCCAGCCACACCGGCAAGTTCCTGCGCGAGGTCCTCGGCGCCGACCGGATCAGCGACGCGGCACCGGTGAAGGCGCCGCGCAAGACGGCCGCCAAGAAGACGGTCGCGGCCCGGACTCCGGCGAAGAAGACGGCGACGGCCCGGACGACCGCGGCGAAGGCGACGACCGCGGCCAAGGCGACGAGCACGGCCAAGGCGACGAGCACGGCCAAGGCGGCCAAGACCGCCAAGGCGACGCCCGCGAAGAAGACGGCGCGCTCCCGCAAGGCCTGACCGTCACGACGCAACGACAGGGCGCCCCGCCGGAACTCCCGGCGGGGCGCCGTGCGTTCACAGGGTGCCGAGCTCGGCCAGATACGGCGGTTCGGCTCCCGCGCGGGAGCAGGTGATCGCGGCCGCGTGCGCGGCGAAGCGCAGCAGCGTCTGCCACTCGCGGGGCGTCATCGCCTCCAGCGCCCGCACCGACAGCGCGTCGCTCAGGGAAAGCCCGTGCAGCAGTGCGGCGTTGACGGTGTCGCCGGCTCCGATGGTGTCGACGACGTCCACCTTCTCGCCGGGCATCACATGGACGCCTCCGTCGTGGGTGAAGGCGGTGAGTCCGTCGCCGCCTTGGGTGATGACGACGGCGGTGGGTCCGGCGGCGAGCCATTCCTGTGGGGTGCCGCCGAGCCAGGTGGCGTCCTCCTGGGAGAGCTTGAGGAGGGTGACGGAGGGCAGCCAGGTGCGGAATCGGGCGCGGTAGGCGTCGGGGTCGGGGATGAGTGCGGGGCGGATGTTGGGGTCGA